>VHBD01000243.1 GCA_016872125.1 Sphingomonadales bacterium | reverse complement strand
ATCGTACACCTCAAAGGGGATGATATTGAATTGGCCTTTACCCACGGTGAACAATACGGCGAAGAGCATTATTCTTTTGTGAACGGGCAGTACACCACCCAAGGCGGAACCCACCTGGCCGCGTTTCGGGAGGCTTTGGTCCGTACCATCCGGGAATTTTACAAAAAGGATTTCGATGCTTCTGATGTTCGGGGTTCCATCATTGCGGCCATCAGCCTGCGGGTGCAAGAGCCGGTCTTTGAGTCGCAGACTAAAACCAAGTTGGGATCCCAGCACATGGCCCCGGGCGGAACGGCCCTGCGCTCCTTTGTGGGGGACTTTGTCAAAAGGGAGCTGGATAATTACCTGCACAAGCACCCGACGGTGGCCGATGCCTTGCTCAAAAGAATCACCCAGAGCGAGCGGGAGCGCAAAGACATGGCAGGTATCAAGAAATTGGCTAACGAACGGGCCAAAAAAGCCAATCTGCACAACCGTAAATTGCGGGATTGCCGGATGCACTACAACGAAGGCCGCAACGAGGGACATTACAACAGCACTCTTTTTATTACCGAAGGGGATTCGGCGAGCGGTAGCATCACCAAGGCCAGGCAGGTTGAAACCCAGGCGGTATTCAGCCTCCGCGGTAAGCCTTTGAATTGTTACGGACTCAAGAAGAAGGTGGTGTACGAGAACGAGGAATTTAATTTGCTTCAGCATGCCTTGCAAATCGAGGACGGTTTGGAAGGATTGCGTTACAACCGTATTGTGATTGCGACCGATGCGGATGTGGATGGGATGCATATTCGCCTGCTCATGATGTCTTTCTTCTTGCAGTTCTTCCCGGATTTGGTCAGGGAAGGCCATCTTTATATTTTGGAAACCCCCTTGTTCAGGGTTCGTAACAAACAAGAAACGGTTTATTGTTACAGCGAAGCGGAGAAGCAAGACGCCATGAAGCGCCTGGGAGCCAAGGCCGAGGTCACCCGCTTCAAAGGCTTGGGGGAAATATCCCCCGGAGAATTCGGTCGCTTCATTGGCCCCGACATGCGCTTGGAGCCCATTATTCTCAAAGCGGATACCTCCATTCCCAAACTGCTGGCCTACTACATGGGCAAGAATACGCCTGAGCGTCAGCAGTTTATCATTGAGAATCTGCGTTACGAAATGGACGCCCCTGAGGGGCTGGCCCTAGAGGCCGAAGAGTCGGCGGTGCCAGCTCTCGCCGAAGGGTAACCAAAGGCGATCCAAATCTCCGACCTTATTCACAAGCGTATCGGCCACCAGGGTTATGGGGGTCACCCGCCCGTCTTGGACCGCTGCTTGCATAGCTTGGTGATCGACTGCATGAATGGTTTGTGAATCGACTGCATGGATGGTTTGGTGATCGACTGCATGGATGGGCTGGTCTCCGTTGCAATAGAAGTACCGGCGTTTTTCGAGGAAGTTGAGGTTCAGGCTTTGGCCCAGGTCCCGCACAAAGTGGGTGGCCTTGTCGATGGAGCAACCGCTGGCCGCTGTCTGGCTTTCGTCCACGGCCAAGAGTATAAAAT
>VHBD01000242.1 GCA_016872125.1 Sphingomonadales bacterium | reverse complement strand
GTCTGCATCGAAGGGTCGTATCCAAGGTAGCCCACGGATGATCCGGCCGTTTATGTTGCTTGCGTATCCATTCCATGGTTCTACGATCGCTCAAACCTTCTCGGTCTCCCGACCACAACCATCCCAATCTATCCCGAACCAATATGCAATTTCCTGACCTTAGCCCAAACACAAGGCATTGCGATGCTTGGTCTTCTTGCAACCACCTTGCATTTCGGTTCACCAGGAGGAGTATCCAAAATAACATAAGGGATATCACCAAATAGCGGAATACCCTTCGCCGCTCTTGAGATTTGCTAAGACGGATTATCTTGAACAACCCAAGGGTTAGGAGAACTAACATACTGAATACTAGCATTAAATCACTTCCCCTAAAATCCCAGTGGTAAGTCACAGCCCCGGGCCAGCTCCCAATGGACGTGGTTATCAAAGCGGTTATGCCAAACAGAAATTGACCAACCCATGCCAAGGCAATGCCAAGAATTGTACTGCTCCCGGTCAGGGTCCAAGCGATCGCCACAACCAACAAAGGTGTAGACAAAGGGACCAAGAACAGGTTAGCCAGTAGAAAATAGTTGGGGAATTGCCCAAAATGAAACCAACAAAGCGGTGCGGTCACGGCCTGGGCGATCAGGCTCATCCCCAGCAGGGAAGCAGGGTATCGAATCGCTATTCCACGCTGATCCATCCGCGTTAATTTCCACAAGGGGGTATAAATCCATAACAAACCTCCAACGGCTCCAAAACTCAATTGAAAACCCGGGTCTTTCCACGAGCTAGGCTCCAGGATAATCAGCAGAACCGCGATCAGAACCAATGCGCTGGAAGCATGCCTGTTACCGGAAAGTACGGTGGTTAAATTCATCCATATCACCACCATGGCGGCTCTCATGGCAGAAGGCGCTCCCCCCGTAAGAAGGGCATACCCCAAGATTAGGGTTGATAACACGATGAATATTAACCATTTTGGCGGATTTTGTCTTTTGATGGATTGCGGTAGAATCGCCGTTAACAGGAGGTAAAGACCTCGCATCAACCCTTGAAGGATTTGATAGATAAACAAGACATGCATACCCGAAACGGCCAACAAGTGTACGGTACCTGAATTTCGAAAGCCGTCTTGAAGTTCTTGGCTCAGGTCCACCCTCCAGCCCAACAAAAGCGCTTTGGACAAGGCTCGTCCCACAGAATCCGAAATACTATGGTCCATGCGTTGGGACCAATAGCTTTGCCATCTTCCAAATTTCACTTTCAATGATCGGTCTCTACAATATTCACCTTGGTTTTGGCACAGGTCTTGATGGATGACTCGGTATGAACCCCCATGGCTCAAATTGATTTCCTTTTGCAGGCCGTGACTTCGATAATAATCCCTTAAATCGGCCTGACCGGGATGTATTGGACCTCTTATAGCCTGTAAATGAGCGGCTTCGATAAGCAGATGATGGCCTGCCTCTATGGAAATAATTCTCGATTTTTCGCTTGGTTGATGGGAAAAAGGAAGGCTAAGAAGGATAGGGTGGTGGTAGGGGTAACCACGCCATTTCTGATCAGCTTTTAAATATTTTAATCGCTGATAAACGATGG
>VHBD01000241.1 GCA_016872125.1 Sphingomonadales bacterium | reverse complement strand
AATTCCAAAGAACTGGAACTCGATTTTTTGAAGGACGCATTGGACGGAGAACACAACAAGGCCTTTCAACTCTTATGTTACGCTTGGTTGGCCCATGCAAATCCTCAGCCCCAGCGCCGTAACAAGACCATCCTCGAAGAGCCTATTACTCTGCCCTTGGAGTTGGGCATCGTGCCTTTGCAGCAAGCCAGCAGAGGCGCCCGTTTGCTCAAGGTGGGCGGTCAAAATGAAATCGATCACCCCAGCATCCAAGCATTTGAGGATCTCCTGCTTGGCATTTTCCGCGAAATCTTGGATCCTCAGCTCCCCATCCTTCAAACGGAGGACGTGGAACGATGCAAATACTGTGATTTCAATCGTATTTGCCGAAGGTCAGCGGAGGATTAGGCGAATAGACGCTAGCGTCTTATCTTCGTTCCTATCCTTTACGATGCTGATATGGCCCCTTTAGCTCCTTTTAACCTGAATGCATGGCTTAAAGCGAATCGCCATCTTCTCAAGCCCCCTGTGGCCAACAAAAACCTTACCCCCGATAGCGATGATTATATCGTGATGGTGGTGGCAGGACCCAACGCCCGCAAAGATTACCATTACAACGAAACGGAGGAAATCTTCTACCAATTGGAGGGTCATATCACCGTCAAAACCCAGCAAGATGGCCGCTGCGTTGAATACGCCTTAGGCCCAGGAGATTTATTCGTTTGTCCCGCCAAAACCCCCCATTCCCCGGTGCGTCAAGATGGCTCCATAGGGCTGGTCATCGAACGTATTCGGGCGGGTCGTGGTTTTACCGACGGATTGCTGTGGTTCTGCGAGCAATGCAACCATCCCTTGCATGAAAGCCATTTCGAGCTGCTGGATATTGAAAAGGACTTTATCCCTCACTTCAGGGCCTTTTATAGCGATGAGTCCAAACGCACTTGCCGATCCTGCGGTCAGGTGATGGCATCCGATCCCCGATTTGTCTAACACGGCTTTGCGGTCCATCGACATTCATACCCATATCCTGCCCAAGGAACTCCCCGATTGGGCAACACGCTATGGCCCAGGTGATTGGATTTCCCTTCACCACCAAGAGGGGTCTTGTCCTGCTTGTGCGGTGATGATGAAAGGGAATCAAGTGTTTCGGCAAATTGAAGCCAATTGCTGGGACGAGCAACAACGTATCTTGGAAGTAGCCGATTTGGAGAATCATGTGCAGGTGCTTTCCACGGTGCCTGCGCTTTTTCATTATTGGGCTCCCGCTTCCAACGCCTTGGATACCTCACGCTTCCTCAACGACCACCTGGCCGAAGCGATTCATCAACACAAGACACATTTTCTGGGTTTGGGGACTGTCCCCCTGCAGGATCCCGATTTGGCCTGCCTTGAAATGGAACGCTGCATGCTGGACTTAGGTTTGTCAGGAATACAAATAGGCTCCCATGTCAACCAATGGAATTTGAACGACCCTGCCTTGCATGGTTTTTATGCAAAGGCGGAGCAGTTGGGAACTTCCTTGTTCGTGCATCCTTGGGATATGGTGGGTCAAGACAAAATGGACCGCTACTGGCTACCTTGGTTGGTGGGCATGCCTGCTGAATCGGCCTTGGCCATCTGCTCCATGAT
>VHBD01000240.1 GCA_016872125.1 Sphingomonadales bacterium | reverse complement strand
TACGGTTACCGCACCCGGGATTCGCAAACATGTCCTGTTGGCATCGTCCGATCGCAGCCGGTCCTTGGCCTCCCCGCTTAGGGTGCATTTGGGTACTGCCACCGAGGCTTTGGAAGAAAGTCAATTTCAGAACAAGCGGATACCGGTAGCGGTTCTCTTGGAAGGCACTTTCAATTCGGCTTATCGCAAAAGGGTGTTGAATGAATTTGCCCAAAAGGCGGTGGATTCACTCCAAATGCCCAAAAAGGACAGCATCAACAACGGCCGCATGATTGTGGTGGCGGATGGTGATTTGTTACGAAACGAAGTCAGGGTATCCACCGGGGAAATTTACCCGCTGGGCTTGGATCGATTCACCGGCCAGCAGTATGGGAATCGCAATTTTGCGCTCAATGCTATAGCCTATTTGCTCGAAGACCGTAGCACCATCGAATTACGTGCTCGGCGAATCAGCCTTCGCCTGTTGAATGCCAAACGGGTGAAGGAAGAAAAGTTGTTTTGGCAGGTCATGAACCTTGGCTTGCCTTTGTTGTTGCTTTTGGCCTACGGTGGTCTGCGTTATTACCGTAGAAGAAGAGCCTATGTCAAACCGTTGGTGGATTCATGAAAAAAAACTGGCCTTATTTGTTGGTCTTTGTGGTTTTGGCGGCCTTGAGCGGGTACGTTTGGAACAACCGCAATTCAGGAACCCTGGATCCGAACGACACCAATTTTGCGATTGAGGATACCGCTTCGGTGGTTCGAATATTCATTGCAGATCGCAAAGGTCAGCGGTTGACTTTGGAGCGCAAGAAGGGCGGGCTCTGGCGGATGGGTTCCGGCAAAACGCCCAGACCTGATGCGGTCTTTACCTTGTTGGAGACCCTAAGGCGCTGGGAGGTCAAGACCCCCGTTCCAAGGCCGGCGGTTCAGAACGTTTTCAAAAGCCTGGCCACCATGAGCGTGAAAGTGGAGGTGACCATGGCGGATGGTTCTGGGCAGGTTTACTATGTGGGATCGGGCACTCAGGACATGAGGGGGACCTACGCCATGAAGGAGGGGTCCGAGCTTCCGTACATTCTTCATTTGCCGGGATGGGAGGGGTATTTGAGTACCCGTTTTTTTGCCAACGAAGAAGAAATGCGAGAAAGGGTTTTGCTGCGCATTCGGCCCAGTAATTTGGAAAAGTTGGTGGTGGAATATCCTGTTGAGCCGGAGAACAGCTACGATTTGAGAATATTGCCCACCGGCACCTTTGAATTGCGTGATCTGAGTGGCTCAAGGGTACCATGCAACGAACGAGCGGCTGCCGCTTTATTCGCGGGATTTGCCCTTATGCCGGTAGAGGGTTTTGAGAACATGCAACCCATGCGGGACAGTGTTCCGGGAAGGGTACCCGAGAAAATGCGTGTCAAACTCTGGGAAAAGGGCGGAAAGCTCCATTTTATCTCAGTTTATCCCAAAAGCCAACTCAATCAACTCGATGTGGTGCTCCTGAACGTAGCCCCGGATATGGACCGCGATTATTTCTACCACCACGGGATGAATGATTTTGGGGTTTTGCAGCGAAGAGCCATCCCATGGTTTTATGCTACAAAACCTCAATTAAGCGAAGAGGGCCTTAGGCCTTGATTGCTTAC
>VHBD01000239.1 GCA_016872125.1 Sphingomonadales bacterium | reverse complement strand
GGAGCCCTCCAAACGTTTTGTGCCCAAATACAATGCCTATGTGGGGTCTTTTTTTCAAAATGTGCAATGGGGCGGATGGGATTTTAACACCGAATGGGCCTTCAAAAGCAGGGAGGCCGTTTTGAATCGGAACGGCATTTTGGAAAACAGTTCCGGACTTGTACTGTACACGGATTTGGGCTATTCCACCGACGGGTTTGGGATCAACATACAGCATAAGTACACCGATCATTTTGACTTTAGAGTCTCCCCGCTCGAGATCCTCAACGAAGGCCTAATCAACTACATCCCACCCGGGGTCCGCATGAATACCTACCGGTTGACATCTCGTTATTCCCCTGCCACCCAATTGGTTGGAGAGGATGTCATGCAGATTGAGGCGGTATTCAGCCCATCGCGTAACACCCAAATTCAAGTCAATACCAGCCATGTGCAAGGACCTGAACGGGAATTGTATTACCAAGAATGGTACGCAGAAGCCAAACACAAATTCAACAAACAAATTACCTTGAGCGGTGGCTTGCAGCGAGTAATCTACAACCAGCAGCTCTACGAGTTCAAACCGGGTGCTCCGTTGGTCAAAACATGGACCCCCTTTGCGGAACTCACCTACAAAATCAACCGCCGTGAATCCTTGCGCATTGAATGCTCCCAAATGTCCACTGACCAAGACCTCGGGGACTGGCTATGGGGCTTGGTGGAATATAACATTGCTCCACGCTACTCCTTTAGCATCATGGACATGTGGAATTACGGGAACAAAAATCCCGACAAACGCAACCATTATTACACGGCCTTTGCGGCATTCAATTGGCCTGGGCTTCGCTTGACAGGAGGTTATGTCCGGCAGGTTCAAGGAATCATCTGCACCGGTGGGGTATGCCGTGTTGAACCGGCCTTCAACGGCCTGCGCTTCAGCCTTAGTGCCAACTTTTGAACAAATTTGAATTTCCTAACGATCTTTTCATGAAGGCCTTCGAATCGTTTATGCCGCGTCCTGTGATGCAACGCCTCCTCTTGGCGGGATTATTCTTGCTTCTGGGTTTGATTCCTGCCTGCCGTGAAATTGGACCGGCGGTGGATTTGGGAACCAATCTTCTGGAGGTAGACACGACCTACCTTGCCGCACCCGATGCCAAGCCGCCTTTGAACATTCTAATTGAGGAATTCACCGGTGTGAAATGCGTGAATTGTCCGAGGGCCCATGATTTGATCAGCAACCTGCAGGCCACTCACCCTGGACGAGTCTTGGCGGCCGGAATTCACACGGGATTCTACGCCAGTCCTTATGCAGGACGCTATGATTTCAGAATCAGCGAAGGCCCTGCATTGGAACAGCTGTTGGGAGGTACCTTGGGCTACCCGGCAGGCGCGGTGAACCGAACACGTTTTCCAGGAGAGAATCTTATGTTGATCTCGGATCAGAAATGGTCCGGCCATGTCAACGATTTGATGGATGATAGTGCTATCGTGCGGATCAGCATGCCGCAGTCCTTGTACAATGCCTCGGCTGATCGGATGGAAGGCCGCCTCACCGTGCAGTGGTGCGATGAACTGAGCCAAAACCCGAACAGCAATCCGGTGTTCTTGAGCCTGTATTTGCTCCAGAACAACCTTATCGACTGGCAATTGAATA
>VHBD01000238.1 GCA_016872125.1 Sphingomonadales bacterium | reverse complement strand
TCGGATTCTGCATTGGCATTGGACGAAAAATATTGAACGCGGGTATGGGCTGTACCCTTGGTCAATTCATATTCTTTGTCACGAATCACTCCGCTGATTTGAAAACGTTTCGCCAAACTAACGCCCGTTGCACCATCGGTGTAGATCATGTTATAAGCAATTCTATCATCCTGTCTCCGGAAGATATCAATCCATACAATATCCTTCCCTACATAAGCCTTGTCCGACACCTTGGTGATCAAACATTTTCCATCCCTTCGGAACACAATAATTTCATCGAGAGTCGAGCAATCTCCAACCAATTCTTCTTTGCGCAAACCCGTTCCCACAAAGCCCGTTTGACGGTTCACATACAACTTCTCGCTGGCCAAAGCAACTTGGTTGGCCTGTATGGTATCAAAGGCCCTGATTTCGGTCTTGCGCTCCCTGCCCTTCCCAAATTGTTGCAATAATTTTTGATAAAAATCAATGGCATAGGCCGTCAAATTCGCCAAATGATGATCAGTTTCTGCAATTTGCTCCTGAAGGGCTTTGAGCTGTTCGGTGGCCTTGAAGGTATCGAATTTGCTGATGCGCTTGATTTTGATTTCAGTTAACTTGGCAAGGTCATCGCGGGTGATTTCTCGACGAAAACGTTTCTTGAAAGGCTTGAGACCCAAATCGATCGCTGCCAAGACCGCTTCCCAAGTTTCGCATTCTTCGATCTTTCGGTAAATACGCTCTTCAATAAAGATCTGTTCCAACGAACCCATATGCCATTGCTCGGCAAGATCGGCTTTCCGTAACAACAATTCTTGCTGAAGCAAATCCACCGTCTGTGCGGTATTGCGGCGCAGAATATCGGATACCCCCATGAAGATGGGACGATGTCCTTCGATAACACAGGCATTGGGCGATATGGAAACTTCGCAATCCGTAAACGCGTACAAGGCATCAACGGTCTGATCTGCCGAAACACCCGGAGGCAATTGAATTTCAATTTCCACCTTTTCGGCGGTGTTGTCGATTACTTTCTTCACCTTAAGCTTACCGCTGTCGTTGGCTTTCAGAATAGAATCAATCAAACCACCGGTGGTGGTGCCGTAAGGAATCTCCCGAATAATCAAGGCCTTCTTATCGTTCTCTTCGATCCTTGCCCTGCAACGGATTTTGCCTCCACGGTTACCGTCTTGGTAAAGACTTACATCCACCATGCCCCCGGTTGCAAAATCCGGGTACAAGGTGAACGATTGCCTGCGCAATATTTTGATGGAAGCCTCGATCAGCTCCACGAAATTATGCGGCAGAATTTTGGTCGCTAAACCTACGGCAATGCCCTCTACGCCTTGGGCCAAAAGCAACGGAAACTTAGCGGGTAAGGTTACCGGTTCCTTTTTGCGACCATCGTAGGTCATCTGCCATACCGTGGTCCGCGCATTGAACAAAATGGCATGGGCGAATTTGCTTAAGCGGGCCTCGATATAACGCGAAGCCGCAGCAGCATCGCCGGTGCGGACATCGCCCCAATTTCCTTGGGTATCGATGAGCAAATCCTTTTGGCCTAGGCCAACCAAGGCATCCCCGATCGCCGCATCACCGTGCGGGTGGTACTGCATGGTTTGTCCGATGAGGTTAGCGACTTTGTTGAAACGACCATCGTCAATCACCTCCATGGCATGAAGGATCCTGCGTTGTACC
>VHBD01000237.1 GCA_016872125.1 Sphingomonadales bacterium | reverse complement strand
CGATGCCCTAATCTCTCCCCCTATTTCGACCAAATAATTACGGATCCCTAAGGATTCCAGGTACCAGCCCACCACGTCAACGCCGTAACCTTTGGCAATAGCACTGAAATCCAACATTTGATTTGGTTTGCCTTTGCAAAGAGAATCACCGACCATAGCAAATTGACCAAGTCCTACCAGCTGTAACAATTCCTGAACTTTGGCGGAATCAGGGGTTTTGTCGTTACGCTGGGGTCCAAAACCCCATGCCTGCACCAAAGGATACACCGAAGGATCGAATGCTCCTGAAGAGGCTTGGTGAACGGCCAAAGATGCGATGAAATTCCGTCTGATCATGGAGTCCACAAGAAAACAACGTTCACAGCGATTGAATTGACTCAGGATCGATTCCGTCCGGTAAGTACTCACGGATGTATTCACCCGATCCAGCACCGAATCAAGTTGCTCTTGGGTGGGAAGAAGGATCCCTGCTTCTTTGGAGATATTTCCAAGCGAATCAAAATTCAAGTTGGTTTGATTATCCCTCTGAATCACAGCAACTTTGACCATGTAGCTGGTCCCCATGGTACGTCCTTCCCAATTCATTTGCTCAACCACGGACTTCTCGCCAACACAGGAGACTTGCATGAGGAAACCTGCAAAAATCCATGATTTAAAGAGGATTGCCTTGAAATTGATTAAGGGTTTTGGTTGATCAAAACTCCAAAAACAAGAATGGGCTTTACGCATTAGCAAGTTTATAAACGATGGGCAAAGAGACGGATGGACGTTTGGACTTTAATTAAGAATAGGATGACGAGGAAAAGAAGCCATCATGGCATGTTCACCCCCCATGGATTTGAGCAGAACCGTCCACAAATCTGGTTCATGAATATGATTAATCCAATCAAATCCGCCGCTGTACAAGATCCACGATTTGCTTTCCAGCTCCGACTCCAATTGACCGGGGGTCCATCCCGCATACCCCGCAAAGAAGAGCAACAAGTCTTGATCCTTGGGGTCGGCCAAGGCATTGTGCCTCAACAGGTCCTCGACCCCCTCCTCATCGCCTTCACCCAATTGGATGAAATTAATCTCCGAAAAAGCACGACCATAAGGCTCGTAACATAATTTTAATATAAACCACTCCTCGGTTTCTACCGGCCCTCCGCTTCGCCACAACGGCAAACCTGTTGGCAATCCCTGCTCCGCTTTCATGATGTCAATCCCGGCCCTGATCGCGAGAAAATCGGTGACCGCATCGTGGTGGGGTAATATCCCGTCCCCGGTCTCTTTGTTCAAGACCAAACCCATATAGCCCTCTTCAGCATCAGCGTGCAATAAGAGGAGCACTGTGCGCTCAAAATTGGGATCATTCAAGAAAGGGTCCGCGATAAGGATGGTCCCGGGACTTAAATCCGCAGGTTTACCTTGGCCGTAAATTGGGTCGGAGGGTACGTTAAAACGATTGGGCACGTAGAATTATTGGACGACTTGAATTGCACAAACTTAGACCTCTCGTCCCCAAGGTTGGATGCCCTGCCTTTAACTTTGGCTTAAAATTGATATGAACCCTATCCATAATTCCTTAGCCCAAATGCGCAAAGATTATTCAAGCAGGATGCTCCGAAGGGAGGATTTGGATGCCAATCCTTTGAAGCAATTTGAGCTATGGATGAGCGAGGCCATCCAAGTGCAGATGGCCGA
>VHBD01000236.1 GCA_016872125.1 Sphingomonadales bacterium | reverse complement strand
GTGCTCGCTTGATGAGGCCTTGAGTTTAGTACCCGTCGTTTTGGGTGAGGTTCGGGTTGGCGATCAGGTCAGACAAGGGCAAGGGATAGACCTTGAACTTGGTGTTGATGGCTTGACCGGCCACAGGGCCACCTTTGTAAGGCCAGAGGTAATCGCCTTCAATGAAACGATTGAAGCGAATTAAATCGGTGCGGCGCAAACCCTCCCATAACAGTTCCCGACCTCTTTCGTCGCAGAGTTGGTTGAGGGTGGGTAAGGAGCTGATGTTGTTGGAATTGTTACCGTATGCCCTTTGTTGAATGCGGTTGTAGTATTCAATGGCATTGGCTGATGAACCGGCACCCCCACGCACGATCGCTTCGGTGTACATCAAATAAACATCAGCCAAACGGAACATGGGGAAATCAATGTCCATGAAGTTCCGCTGAGGGTCATTGCCGTAACCACCGCTGCGGGTTTTGTTACAAAACTTAGAAACCAGAACACCTTTGTTAAATTCAACCCAATCCGACGCAATGGTCATCGAGGGCGTCATTCCAATGGTATCCAAAAGGAATTTGCGGGAGTCGCTGGTATCGGCCGGGAACCAGTCCCAGACTCGGTCGGTGGCACGGTTACCAGCCCAGCCTCCGTCGGTGCCCCGCTTCTCTTTGTAGGCAGCGGTAGGTGCTGATGGCGTGGAACTCTTGACCAAGAATGTGGTACCACCGTAATTCTGTGAGCGGAGTCCGTCAAAATTGATAGCAAAAATGATTTCGTTGGTAGCCAAGTGATTATCAGCCAAAAACAAGTTGGCGTATTGGGGTTCCAAGGAATAACCGGCGTCGATGACCTTTTGGCAATTGGTGGCACAGTCGGTGTAGCGTGGGGTTCCGGTATAAACTTCCGCGTTCAGGTACAAACGGGCAAGCAGGGCCCAAGCCGCAGCCCGATCCACCCGGCCGTATTGGTTGGAACGAGGGGAAGGGAGGAGATTTTCGAGGTCCTTGAGCTCGGATTCTATGTAATTAAACAGCTCCACCCGCGATGCTTGTTTGGGAATTCCCGAGCCAGGGCGCTGGTCCTCCTTGATCAAAGGAACTTTGCCAAAAAGATCCACCGCATGATAATAACTCAGTGCCCGCATGAAACGAGCCTCTGCTTTGTAACCCTGAATGGTGGTTTTCTCTGCGGCTGAGAAGGCTTTGTCGGCCAACCAATCGTCCGAACAATGGTAGATGAACTCGTTGCAGAGAGGAACCTGATAAAATATCCGGGCATACATCATGTTCACGAAGGAACTCTGGGAATTCCAATCGGCTTCGTTCAAATCCCGAATAGAGGCATCGTTGGCCCAGGCACAGATGGCTTCTTCGGTAGGCAATTCCTGTAGATTCCAGAGAACGCGGAGGTACTGCGAAAAGCCTTCATCTCCGGAGATATCACCTTGACCAGCAGGCCCTTGATTGCCGGTGAGCGAAAGACCCCCGTAGATCTTGGCGAGGACCATGGTGTAGTTATCGGTTTTGTTACGGCAAGTGTCGCAGGGCGCATAGACCGTTGCGCTGTTTAGACCGTATTTGGGGTAGAGGTTTAGTCCGTCAAAGCAAGAGGTGGTGAGTCCCACCAGGAGAACGGCGATCGCCAAACCCGGAGCGCGAAATGCATGCGAAAAGAAAGATAAAATTTTCATAACCTAGAGATTAACAGGATTAAAACTTGAAGTTGAG
>VHBD01000235.1 GCA_016872125.1 Sphingomonadales bacterium | reverse complement strand
TGGGAGCTTTCGCGGCGCCAACATCTTCTCGGAAGAATACCCCATTGCCGTGATGGGCCTGCCCGGTACCATCGATAACGACCTGTATGGAACCGATTATACCATCGGCTTTGATACCGCCACCAATACCGTGGTGGAATGCATCGACAAGATCAGGGATACCGCCGATGCCCACAATCGGCTCTTTTTTGTGGAAGTGATGGGCCGGGATGCCGGGTACATTGCCCTCAACGGAGGCATTGCGGCCGGTTGCGAAGAAATTCTTATCCCCGAAACCAAAACCGACCTCAGCGCCTTGGTTGAGGTTCTCAAAAAAGGCCGCGCCAATCGCAAAAGCTCCGGACTGGTCATCGTTGCCGAGGGGGACGAAGAGGGCGGTGCCTACGAAATTGCCCGCAAAGTGGCCGAACAATTTGATGGTTACGAAATGAAGGTCACCATACTGGGCCATATCCAACGCGGTGGCAGTCCCTCCTATTTTGATCGGGTCCTCGCCAGCCGCCTCGGCGTTGCCGCCATCGAAGGCCTGCGCCAAGGCCAAAGCAAAGTCATGGCGGGCATTATCAACAACAAAGTTGTCTACACCCCCATTCACGAAGCGGTCAAGAATTCCACCCAAATGGATTTGGACCTTTACCGAATATCCAAAATCCTGGCCATCTAAAAGCCCCACCAAATTCTATGTTATTAGTCGCCGACAGCGGCTCCACCAAAGCCGACTGGAAATTTCGTAACAACGAAGAGCCCATTGTTTCTACCCGGGGTTTCAACCCCTTCTTTCATGGCCGTGATTTTGTTTTGTCCGAATTGGAGGCCTCTCCCCTCAAGGATCTGGTGGGTCAGGTGGACGAGGTGCGGTTCTTTGGAGCGGGCTGCTCCAGCAAAGAGCGTAACTTGCTAATTCAGAAGCCTTTGGAGGAGTTTTTTCGCGGGGCTAAGGTCACGGTGGATCATGACATTTTGGGTGCCGGAATCGCTTGTGTTGGAGATGGCGAGGGCATCGCCTGCATTATCGGGACCGGATCCAATTCGTGTTATTGCAAAGACCTGCAATGGTCGCAGGTGGTCCCCGCACTCGGGCATTTGCTGGGCGATGAGGCCAGTGGTTCCTACCTGGGTCGTCGCTTGCTTTCGGATTACCTGTATAATTTGTTACCTGAGCCTATTGCCCATGAATTGCAACACGACTTGGGCCTAACCAAAGAAGGCATTTTTGAGAGCGCCTACCACAAACCGGATGTGAATGTCTATTTCGCCTCCTTTGCCCGTCTCCTCTCCAAATACCTGGACGAACCCTATGTCCGACAGGTGGTCACCGAAGGCTTTCACCGCTTTCTGGATATCCACGTGATGCGTTATCCTATGGTTCACGATTTGACCGTTCACTTTGTCGGCTCCATCGCCTATCACTTTGAACCCTTGCTGGACGAGGTGTTGGCGGCCAAAGGCCTGCGCAAAGGCGGAGTTCACAAGAAGCCCATCCATCCCCTCTACGCCTATTACGCCAGCAAGCGGGGTTCATAGCCCAATCAGGGTTTGAGCTCTTGGGACTCCGCATTGAGGAGTCGGGGTAATTTCCGGATTTTCTCGTCCATCACGAACTCATCCCCTTCGACGTACGAATTGTGTCGGTACACCAAACGACCTTCGCCATCGTACAACAGGGTATAGGGTACCGTTTGGAAATTCAAAATGCGCTTCATGTCCTCGTTGGGGTCCATCAAAA
>VHBD01000234.1 GCA_016872125.1 Sphingomonadales bacterium | reverse complement strand
ATGGACGAAATGTTGCGCATTGATGTGGATCTGGATATTTCCAATGCCCGAATGGTGGATGTTCAAGCGATTTTTCACAAGAAAGAACCCCGTGATTTGAAGGCCGCATTGCGTTTTTATTGCGGGGAGGAATTGGTAAATGCGCATTCGGCCGCCGCCGATGCCCGGGCCACCTGCATGATCTTGTTGCAACAGCTCAACCGCTACGAGGACCTGCAAGGCAACGTGGATTTCCTGCATCGTTTCACTTCTCGTAACAACAAATCGGTGGATTTGGCGGGGCGCATTGTTCGCAACGACAAGGGGGTGGAACTCTTCGCTTTCGGCAAATACAAAAATCAATCGGTGTCCGAGGTTTTTGCCCGCGATCCTTCCTATTATACGTGGATGATGTCCGGGGATTTTCCAAGGCATACCAAGAAAGTCATCACCGGTATTCGCCTGCGCTCAATGAACACCGAAGGAGGACCCAAGGCCTAGGGGAATTTCCGTGAATCCGTATTCTATACCGGAGTTCGCAGGGGATTTGCAGGCCCTGGATACCAAGGAGGGCCAAGCCAAAGTGGCCGTGTACACCTTGGGATGCAAGTTGAATTATGCCGATGGCCTGAGTATTCGCAAAACCTTCGAAGATCGTGGTTACGCCCCGGTAAATTTCGAAGAGGGGGCTGATGTTTACATCATCAACACTTGTTCGGTGACCGACAAGGCCGATCGCAAATGTGCCAGGGTTGTTCGGCAGGCGCTGAAACATTCCCCACAAGCCAAGGTTGTGGTCGTGGGTTGTTATGCTCAGTTGCAACCGGAACAAATCGCCCAAATTCCCGGGGTTCATCTGGTCGCGGGCACCGAGGCCAAATGGAAATTGCCCGAGCTCCTGGAAGAAGCTGGCCCCCCATCGCCAACGGTCCAAGTGGTCCATGCTCCCATTGATGAATCCGTCGAATTTAAACCAGCGCAGAGTTGGGGAGATCGGACCAGGGCTTTTCTTAAGGTCCAAGACGGTTGCGATTTTCCATGTACTTATTGTACGATCCCCATGGCCAGAGGGAAGGCTCGCTCGGATGCCATGGATTCGGTTGTGGAGAGGGCCCAGCGTCTTGCATCCGAGGGCGCAGAGGAAATCGTCCTGACAGGGGTTAACCTGGGTGATTTTGGACGGGGCAGTGGGGATGACCGTCGCTTGGGTTACTCCCTGGCGGCCTTGGTTCGCCGCATGCAGCGTGATGTTCAAGTCGATCGCCTCCGCCTGTCCAGTGTGGAGCCCAATCTCTTTGGGGATGATTTGATAGCAGCATTGCAGGAGAGTCCTCGCTTTGTGCCTCATTTCCATATTCCGCTGCAAAGCGGTTCTGATAGCGTTTTGCGCCGTATGCGTCGTCGATACACCACGGAGGATTACCGTCGGCTTTTGGTACGCTTGGCCCATACCTTCGAGGGGGTCTGCCTGGGGGCCGATGTGATGGTCGGTTTTGGCGGGGAAACGGAGCTTGAATTCAGGGAATGTTATGAATTTCTGGAGTCCTTGCCTTTGGCCTACCTTCATGTCTTCACCTATTCCGAAAGACCGGGTACGGTTGCTGCCGAATGGACGCCTGTGGTCCCCGTGCATGAGCGTCTAGAGCGCAACCATGCTTTGACGCAATGGGCGATGGATCGTCAAAAGAACTATGTGACGGGCTTCTCCGGCAAGGTGATCCCAGTGCTCTTTGAACAAGATACCTACCAAGCCGAACA
>VHBD01000233.1 GCA_016872125.1 Sphingomonadales bacterium | reverse complement strand
CCTGGACCGATGCACCCCCAAATTTGAAAACGCGCATGGTTCGAATTTAGGAGGATTGATACCGTTGAAGGTTGGAACCACTTAGTCGATAAGGCCACCAATTGCGGAGCTGATCCGCACCCAGTGCCGTATAAAAAGCATGGGCTGCCTCATTCCAATCCAAAACCATCCACTCCACCCGATCCATTTGACGGTCAGTGGCCAGGCGAAATACCTCCTCGGCCAGTAGCCTACCCACCCCCTTGCGGCGATGTTCTTGGCGTACCACCAAATCTTCCAAAAAAAGGCAAGGCCCTCGCCACGAAGAATACTTGGTGTACACCATAGCCATTCCCATGACTCCATCTGTAGTTGATTCCGCCAAGACCACTTCAAACAAAGGGGGGCTTTGTTCAAATCCGTGTTGCAACAAATCTTTGGGTGTGAGCACAAAGGCCTCGGGCTCCCTCTCGAAGGCCGCCAATTCAGCAATCAGGGAATGAATTACCGGCACATCGTCGGGGCAAGCCATACGCAGGTTGATTACGCTCATCCCCACTGTATTTCGGGCTCTTGGCCGGTACTGCTCAGATGACCCCAGGTTTTGTCCCGAATATAATCGCAAGTCACCCCAGGGGCCCGCTCCAAGAGCACAAAACCCGCCTGATCAAAGCCAAATACCCCCAACTCGGTCACCACTTTGCGAACGCAGGCCAGGCCGGTGATGGGCAAAGTGCAACGGGGTAGCAACTTCGACTCCCCGGCTTTGTTGACATGCTGCATCGCGACCACGATATTCCGGGCCGAGGCCACAAGGTCCATGGCCCCTCCCATCCCTTTGACCATTTTGCCGGGAATTTTCCAATTGGCTATATCGCCGTTCTGCGCAACTTCCATGGCCCCCAGCACCGTGAGGTCCACTTTACCGGAGCGTATCATCCCAAAACTCATGGCCGAATCAAAAAAAGAAGAACCGGGCAAGGTGGTGATGGTTTGCTTACCAGCATTGATGAGATCCGGATCCTCCGAACCCTCCCAAGGGAATGGCCCCATACCCAACAGGCCGTTCTCCGATTGCAATTGGACTTCCATTCCTTGGGGGATGAAATTGGCCACAAGGGTTGGAATACCAATGCCAAGATTGACGTAGTACCCGTCTTTCAATTCCCTGGCGATGGTTCGAGCGATGCCGTTTTTGTCCAACATGAGTGAAAATCCTTAGTCTTTGAGGAAGGAGTATGGGGTGTATTCTTCGTTAAAAATCACGAAAGCGGGGTTCGGACAGTTCGCTGCTCGATACGCTTTTCGTATTGATTTCCTAACACAATTCTTTGCACATAAATACCCGGAACATGAATGGTGTTAGGATCCAATTCACCCGGTTCCACCAATTCCTCCACCTCGGCCACCGTGATTTTACCGGCCATCGCCATCAAAGGATTGAAATTGCGGGCCGTCGCTTTGAAAACCAAATTGCCCATTCGGTCCGCTTTCCACGCCTTGACTAAAGCATAATCGGCATCAAAGGCCATTTCCAGCAAATAGGTTTTGCCCCTGAATTCCCGGGTTTCCTTGCCTTCGGCAACCTCTGTGCCCACCCCTGCAGGGGTGTAAATGGCCGGCATACCGTAGCCTGCAGCCATGCAACGTGTGGCCAAGGTTCCCTGGGGAATGAGCTCCACTTCCAGTTCCCCGGAAAGGAGCTGCCTCTCGAATTCGGCGTTTTCGCCCACGTAACTGGAAATCATTTTGCGAACCTGACGC
>VHBD01000232.1 GCA_016872125.1 Sphingomonadales bacterium | reverse complement strand
AAATCCCATCCGCCCCATTGCACATTTTGAAAAAAAGACCCCACATAGGCATTGTATTTGGGCACAAAACGCTTGGAGGTCTCCAGGTTTTCGATGCTCCCTACCACATTCTGCATGGAATTGGCATCCAAGGTGCGGTTGACCATGGAGAACCCGGGGGCGTAGTTTAAACCCAAGCGATCGGTCATCGAACCCTGCAAACATAGCCCTTTGATCACCGGGGCATAGGTGTCAAATAGCACTTTTTGTTTACCCGTGAATCCCTTGATTTGCCATTGATCGTTGATCTTGAATTGGCCTGACAAGCCGAACATGGCGTAATCCAGGTTTTGTCCCCGACCCTCGTAGGCCCTGAAGGTGATACCGTTCCCAAATTGTTCGTAGAAATTCCCTACCCTCAGGGTCAGCCGCTGGACTTGATGGCTGATGTACCAAAACCCTATCCCCTGCTGGTTGCGCACCACATAGGGATTGCGAAGACCGGAATTGAGAAAAAGGTCAAAACGAATCCCTGCGGCCAAACTGCCTTGACGATAATTCAAATTCATCCACCCGTCCGTCGAACTAAGTTGCTGATAGTATTGAGGGGGGATAGGGTCGGATAAAATGGTGGAGTCCAGAAAAAACACATTTTGGAACAATTCCAAATCTCCGCTAACGGTGCCGCCCTGGTTCTGGGCCTTTGCCGGGAGGGTTATGAAAAGGCAACCAATCCAAGCCAAGGCCATGCCCCAGCGCAGCGCTTGGGTGCCCAAGCCTATGCCTTGAACGTGAGCCTTGGGATGGAGGCTCAAGCTTGATGGATTCGTTGATTTTTTCATCGGTCCTGCGTAGCAGGGCACAAAATAAGCCTAAATTCCAAGCATATCTTTGGTTGATTTGAATCTTAAGCCTCTTGTCATGATGAAATACGGTCTTGAATTCCGCCTTGTTTGGCTATGGTTAGCCCTGGGGGCTACCCCATTGACTGCAGGCACCCCGACCCTGCCGGTGGATGAGCGACTTGCCGCAGTGGTCTTGAAAGACGTGGATGGTAATCCCATGCGGCTCAGCGATGTCATTGGCCAAGGAAAACCGGTTTTGTTGAGCTTTTGGGCGACCTGGTGTACCCCATGCAAAAAGGAGCTCACCAATTACCTGGACCTCCACGAAGATTGGGCCAAGGACTACGGCTTGGAGATTCTTGCGGTCAGCATCGACGATGCCAGGAATTCAGCCAAAGTCAAATCCTATATCAAAGGGGTTCGTTGGCCTTACCGAATTCTGATGGACCCCAACGAGGACATGAAGCGCATTTTGAATTTCCAAACGGTACCCTATACGTTGCTCTACGATGGGGAAGGTCTTTTGGTGTACCGGCACAATTCGTATGTGGAAGGGGATGAGTTCGTGATGGACGAGAAAATCCGGAAATTGCCCCAACATCCCCAGGCGGAACCCCAAGGGGCCAAGCCCTGATCGGGTTATGAACTCCGCTTGCTATCGTAGTAGGCGTAGAGGGGATGGATGGGTTTCTTATGAACCCCGCCTTTGCGCAGGCCTTTGGCCGCCAACACCTCGTCCAATAAGGGTTCAAAGTGATAGGCGATGGAGCCGACAAAGTGAACGGTCAAATCGTGAACGCGCGGGTAGCGCATCACATGTATATCCAGAAAGCGATGAAAGCCTTCGGTGACCACCTGTCGTACATAGGGTTCGTCCAGGTATTTGGAAAGGAGGCGGGCAAAGGAGGCGAAATAGACA
>VHBD01000231.1 GCA_016872125.1 Sphingomonadales bacterium | reverse complement strand
ATCTTGTCCATTAAGCCAATAGGAACCGGAGCTGGGCGAATCCAAACAACCAATCAAGTACATTAAGGTTGACTTGCCTGAGCCGGAGGGGCCCATCAGGGCCACATATTCGTTGCGTTTGATTTGCAAATCGATACCCCGAAGTGCATAAATGGTCTCATCGCCCATGCTGTACAGGCGTTGTATTCCCTCCAAGGAGATTAGAGCATTGTTGGCTAACATCAATTGGTTTTCTTGACCACCTTGGGCACCCGAAAATAATCCGAATCGGAAGCAGGAGCATTCGCAAGGGCATCTTGATGTGATATGGTCTGAATAACCCTGTCCTCTCGAGGCGCAAGTCCTTCTTCATTCATGTACACCAAAGGCTCTGTACCCTCGGTAGGAACGGAATCAATAATTCGTGCATATTCGAGAAAACGATTCATATCAGCCAACATGGCATCGGCCTTTTCAGGATCAAACTCTAAACGCGCTAAATGGGCGATACGTTGCAGGGTTTCGAGGTCAACTTTCATGGGTAATTAAATCGTGATGGATTAATTCGTAACATTTATTTTTGAGGGCCTTCTCATCGCCGAGGAAAGCCTCGGGAACCTGAGGCTCCAAAAGGTGAACTCGGCATGGACCGGGGCGTAGAAAATGTCGTGGGCATTCGGGTAATATTTTCCATGTATCGGGCAAAGATACAGGCAAGATGGTCGCACCTTGCTGAAGAGCAACCGCAAACGGAAAGGTTCGAAATGCCGTCATTGCAGGAGCTTGACCTAAAATTCCCCCTTCCGGAAAAACCACGACGGCAGACCCGGCTTTCCAAAATTCTTCCACCCTTTGGTATGCCTTTTTGGAGCCCTGCGCACTGGAGCGGGGAATAGAAATATCCATCGTCCGAAAGAAATGACGGAAAAAGGGGAAACGCGAAAGTTCAGCTTTGGCCACAAAATGCAGGTTCAAAGGCAAGGCCGCCGCCAAGACAGGAATATCCAGATAGGAAAAATGATTGGCCACAACCATTAATTTAGGGCATAAATCCGGGACCTTCCCTACGGTTTGCACCCGAATTCCAAAAAGCATGGCTATACTCTTGGCCCATACTACCCTCCAACGATGAGCCATGTGATAACGCGAAGGTTTGGAAATCGCCCAACGAAAAAAAGGATAGGACAACCCAAAAAACAAACCAAAATAAACCAAACACAAATAAGCCCGAAATCGATAAAAATGAAAGGCCAAAGGCCGCTGCCTGTATTGGGCATAAAGCTGAGTTACATCCTTGGGTTGGGAATAAATTCCTTTTTTCTTGATCCTTTGCACATTGGTAAGATAAGGCCTAAATTCAGTATTTTGCAGGCATGATCAAAGTCGTCTCCGGGATACGTTCCACCGGGCAATTGCACCTGGGTAATTATATGGGTGCCTTACGTCAATTTGTAGGCATGCAATCCCGCATGGATTGCTATTTCTTCATTGCCGATTACCACGCCTTGACCACCCATCCCGAGCCCAACCAAGCAAGGCAACGGGTGCAGACAGTTCTAGCTGAATACCTGGCCGCAGGTTTAAACCCCGAACAATGCACCCTCTACGTTCAAAGCGACGTGCCTGAAACCGCAGAGTTGTACCTGCTACTGAACATGCACGCCTACGTCGGGGAATTGGAACGCTGCACCTCCTTCAAAGACAAGGTCCGTTCTCAGCCCGATAATGTCAATGCGGGCTTGCTTACCTACCCCGTTTTGATGGCGGCCGATATTCTATTGCACAAAG
>VHBD01000230.1 GCA_016872125.1 Sphingomonadales bacterium | reverse complement strand
TCTTCAAGGTGAAAATCGACAGTATTGGTTGCAAAATCCCAATACGGATTCATCCCTGATCTGGGCCTCATCCTTGTGGTTTCGACCGTCCCAAGATCTTACGCTCCTGAAGCCTGTTCCCGAAACTAAAGGGATCTTTACTGACCATCACAAATTTCAGCTCAATGCAGGATGGCGTTGGGAGCCCATGACCGAACGACGTCGGTTCAATGGCTGGACCCGATATCGTCGTACCGATGAGGTTGCTTTGGGGTTGGATCTGTCCCAGGCCTGGGTTCGGCCGATTACGGCGGGAATCCTGCCAGCAGGGGAAGCACATACCGTCCTTTGGAAGCCTTGGACCAAGGTTCAGGTCTATGCGGACCGCAAAGCCAATCTTGGTGCGGACCGTGTTTGGCATGGGTATGCGGTATGGGGTGGATTTTTTCAAAGTCCTACCCAGTTTGCGGATTGGCATCATTGGTCATCGGCCTCCTACGGTTTAGGCCCGGACGCGGCGATGGCCATTCGGGGCCTTAACCCCTACAGCCTTTCTTCATCAACTCAATGGCTAGGCTTCATGCAAGAATATTCTTCGGGGCGATTAATACTGACTCGCTGGAAAGGCTTGGCCAAATCGCGTGCGATGGAAACGCTGCATACTTATTGGATTACTGAACCCGGACGGATGATGCATGGCGAAGCAGGATGGAAGTTAAGCCGAATCTATGGCGGGCTAGGAATGGATATTTTTCATTTCTCCACCTGTTTTCAATCCGGAAAGGTGTTTCCAGTTTCTGCTAGCACCCCAATAAACCAAAACCCCAACCGCTGGAGCGGATGGGGTTTTCGTTTGATTTTGTCGCTGTAGTCGAAACTTAGCCAGCGTTCTTCATTTCCTGGATTTCCAGGCGAAGAGTTTGGCAATGGGCTTTGAGCTCCTGCAAACCTTTGCGGATGCGGGTACCTGCAGCCTTGTTGTCGGCGTCATAGAACTTCTGAAAGTCCTTCTCCATACCGGTGACCATCTCGAGAATTTGGTTGTACTTGTCCATAGTTTGGTTTTAATGAGACCAAATTAGGCCCAAAAACAGCATTTTCAAGTTTAGTATCCCTAAAAAATTAATTTTTGTGGGAAAAATTCAGTAATCATTCCTTTCCATGGGCGGAAATGCAAACGATTCTAGGGCTTTTTAAGCCAACGTGCAATAAACATTCTGGACGTCATCGTCTTCTTCGAGCATGTCCATCAAGCGGATGCACTCCTCGGCCTGGGGTTCATCCAGGCTTTTGGTCATGGTGGGAATATAGGCTAATTCAGAGGAAATAATCTGAATACCAAGGTTTTCCAAAGATTTTTGGACTTGCCCATAATCCGTAAAGGCGGCGGTGAGGGTCCATTCACCGTCCTCCACTTGAACATCTTCGGCCCCGGCATCAATAAGCTCAAGCTCCAACTCATCGGCGGGTCTATCCCCCGGATCCAGGCGAAAAGTGGCTTTGCGTTCAAACAAAAACCCGACGGAGCCTGAGGTGCCCATGGAGCCCCCGTATTTGCTGAAAATATGCCTTACATTGGCGACGGTTCGGGTGGGATTGTCGGTAGCCGTTTCGACCAAAACGGCAATCCCGTGCGGTGCATACCCCTCGTAGATGACTTCTTCGTAGGCTTTTTCGTCTTTGTTGGCAGCCTTTTTGATCGCTGCCTCGACCCGGTCCTTGGGCATATTTGCAGCTTTGGCATTTTGAATCGCGGCGCGAAGGCGGGTATTGCTTTCGGGTTCTGGTCCACCGGCTTTGACGGACATGGC
>VHBD01000229.1 GCA_016872125.1 Sphingomonadales bacterium | reverse complement strand
TGAATGCGACCCTTGCCAAAGAACCCCGTACGCATCGTCGCCTTCGTGGCACCTTGTTCCACTTTTATTGGTTGGACGAACCCTTTGGAACGTATTTGCAGGTGACCAATTCCAGCCCTTCCATGTCCGATGTGAAGCCAACCTTCACCAACATCGTGAACGGCTACGGGCTTTTTGCCTCACGTAGGCAATTACCCAACCCCTCCACCGATACACTGCTGCGCCCCTACCCGTTCAGTAGTTTCTTTTGGAGGCAGGCCTTGGGGGGTACAGGCACCGATAGCCTTCGCATTAAATACCCGGACCTTAATTTCCAGCCTTAAGCCGCGTCAACTTGGCTTTGTGGCGTCAATTGCGGCAGAAATCACTAACCTGACCTGACAACTTGTCATTTTGCGATACCCGGGATTGCTTACCCCCGCTTTGGCAAGGTTCTTGATTCCTCTTTGCCAAAAACCAAACAAAAATGAAAAAAATTATCGGCATTGACCTTGGAACCACCAACTCCTGTGTTTCTGTCATGGAAGGAAACGAATATGTTGTCATTCCCAACAGCGAAGGTCGCAGAACGACCCCCTCCATCGTGGCTTTTCTGGCCAACGGTGAAATCAAATCCGGGGATCCCGCCAAGCGACAGGCCATTACCAATCCAGAGAAAACCATCGCCTCGATCAAGCGATTCATGGGTCGCAAATTCTCCGAAATTTCCGAGGAACTCAAATATGTAGCCTACAAAGTGAGCAAAGGGGATAACGATACCCCCAGGGTACAGATTGATGATAAGCTCTATACCCCTCAAGAAATTTCGGCCATCACTCTTCAGAAAATGAAAAAGACCGCCGAAGATTATCTCGGCTACGAAGTGAACGAAGCGGTCATAACCGTACCGGCTTATTTCAACGATGCTCAGCGTCAAGCCACCAAAGAAGCAGGAGAAATAGCAGGCCTGAAAGTTGCACGGATTGTCAACGAGCCAACTGCGGCAGCACTGGCCTACGGTTTAGACAAGAAAACCTCTGATCTCAAAGTTGCAGTTTTTGACCTTGGCGGAGGAACCTTCGACGTCTCGATCCTGGAATTAGGGGACGGCGTTTTTGAAGTCAAATCCACCAACGGGGATACCCACCTCGGTGGCGATGATTTTGACCAAGTCATCATCCAGTGGTTGGCTGCTGAATTTAAATCCGATGAAGGTGTTGACCTCACCAAAGACCCCATGGCCTTGCAGAGGCTCAAAGAAGCCGCAGAGAAAGCCAAGATTGAATTATCGTCGTCGAGCGATACCGAAATCAACCTACCCTATATCACGGTGGTTGACGGCGTACCCAAACACTTGGTCCGCAAATTAAGTCGAGCCAAGTTCGAACAACTGGCTGATAATTTGGTACAAAGAACCTTGGAACCCTGCAATAGGGCCCTCAAAGATTCGGGCTACTCCACCTCGGATATCGACGAAGTTATCCTCGTTGGCGGATCTACCCGTATCCCCAAAATCCAAGAAGTTGTGGAATCCTTCTTTGGCAAGAAACCTTCCAAAGGGGTTAATCCCGATGAGGTTGTCGCCGTAGGAGCTGCCATTCAAGGCGGAGTCCTCACCGGCGATGTCGAAGGGGTTCTCCTATTGGATGTTACCCCGCTCTCCCTTGGTATCGAAACCATGGGCAACGTCATGACCCGCCTGATTGAATCCAACACCACCATCCCCACCAAAAAGAGCCAGGTATTCTCCACGGCTGCCGATTCCCAACCATCGGTTGAAATCCACGTGTTGCAAGGCGAGCGTCCCATGGCACCGGATAAC
>VHBD01000228.1 GCA_016872125.1 Sphingomonadales bacterium | reverse complement strand
GGGAATGAACAACGTGCGTAAATTTTTTGCCGATCGCCCCGGTGATTGGTACCCCTGCGCCAATGCGGCCATCTTTGCCTTGGAGCAAGGGAACGATCAGGCCTATGCCTTGGACTTAGCACTCAAAGCTGTTCGCTTGAACGGGGAGCATTTCTATCCTCGTTGGACGCTGGCCAGAGTGCATGCGGCCAAAGGAGAATACCGTGAGGCCGCGGAGCAGGCCGAACAAGCCAGGCTCAAAGGCGAGGCTGAGAATTCAGATTGGTACTTGGGCAACGCGGCGGACATTGCTGCTCGCAAAGCCGAATGGTCGGCCAAGGCGACTCCGGTACCTCCATCCGGGAAGAAGAAAGGAAAGTAATTATCGCGGGGCAGATCATGCGGGTATTTTCCCTGGGGCTCATCGCGCTGTTCGGGTGGTTGGGTAGCGCTTTGGCGCAAGGAGGATACGGTTACCGCCCAGGGTGGAACCAGGATCGCATCCGGGAAGAGATCCGTGGATTGGGTGTTACAGGCTCTGTTCTGTACGTGGCGGCCCACCCCGATGACGAGAATACACGTCTATTGTCTTGGTTGGCCAATGAGGCCCGATGCCGAACGGCGTACCTTTCCTTGACCCGCGGTGATGGGGGACAAAATTTGTTAGGAGAACATACCGGCTACGACCTAGGCCAGGTAAGAACACAAGAATTGTTAGCGGCTCGAAGGGTGGATGGGGCAGAACAGTTTTTCACCAGAGCCAATGACTTTGGTTATTCCAAAAGTCCTGAAGAGACCTACATCCATTGGGACAAGGAACAAATCTTGAAGGATGTGGTTTGGGCGATTCGCCTTTTCAAACCCGACTTAATCGTGACGCGATTCAGCCCCCTGCCGGCAGCCACGCATGGCCATCATACGGCCTCGGCCCAATTGGCAGTGGAGGCCTTCTTCGCAGCGGCCGACAGCAGTCGATTCCCGGATCAACTCAAAAGCGTGACGGTTTGGCAGGCCAAAAGGGTGGTTTGGAACACCAGCTGGTGGTTTTACGGCCGCCAAGACTACGACAAAAGTCGATTGCTCCGCCTCAACGTGGGGGGATATAACCCACGCTTGGGCTTATCCTATGGGGAGATGGCCGCCGAAAGCCGTTCCATGCATCAAAGCCAGGGTTTCGGATCCGCCAGGCAGCGGGGCAGCGAATGGGAATATTTCCAGTGGCTGGCGGGGGATACGGCCAAGGTTAGTCCGCTGGAAGGTTGTCTTCGCTCGTTGGAAGCAGATCCCACCACTGCGCTGTGGTCGGCTTACCGAAGCGAATGGAAAAAACTGAATATCCTGAGCCAAGGTGCATGGTCCACGCGATGGGCTCATTCCTTAATCCAAATGCGTTTGTTGTTGGATTCGATGTCTAAGGCCAACGGGTTGAATGCGGAAGATTCCTTATGGCTGAATGAGCGCAGAGTGCACATAAACAAAATCTTGCTGGAGACGCTGGGGATATGGGAAGAGGCGGTGGCCTCGAACACCAAGGCGGTTCCAGGGGATAGTTTGGATTTTGAATGGCATCGTCTGCAACGATTGCCCGTTCACGATGTAGGCTGTTCGCTTCGCTCTTTGAAATTATGGGGCTTGGATTCGAATTTTCAGTACCGTGTCCTGAAGGAGTGGGATACGGAACTTTCCGAGTTCTCCAAGGTGGATTCTTTGTTCTACAAGGCGGATTCCTTGAAATTGGGGTATTTGGAGTTCCAAGAAGAAGATTCCTTAGCGAAAAATAAGTTCAAAGCGTTCTTGCCTAGTACTTTGCGATATGCGGGCCCATT
>VHBD01000227.1 GCA_016872125.1 Sphingomonadales bacterium | reverse complement strand
CGTTTGGAAATTCAAAATGCGCTTCATGTCCTCGTTGGGGTCCATCAGAATTCGGTAAGGCCAACGAACCCCTTTGATATAGGATTTGACTTTGGCTGAATTTCTGGCGTCGTCGATGCTGACCGCGAGAATTTCCAAGCTGTAGTCCTTGGCCCAGTCTTCGTGGAGGTCCAGGTAATTGGTGAGCTCCTTTTTGCAGGGGGTGCACCAGGTCGCCCAAAAGCTCAACAAAACCGGCTTTCCTTGGCCAATGACATCGCTAAGCCGCACGGGGTTACCATCCACGTCTTTCAAGACCACTGCGGCAAGTCGCTCATCCACCGGCAGGGTCGGGGTGCCTGCAGTCAATGGGGTAGCCCCCAAGAGCAACCATAGCCAAACAAGGCGGAATTCAAGGCAATATTTCATCATTGCAAGAGGCTTGGGATTCAAATCAACCAAAGATATGCTTGGGATTTAGGCTTATTTTGTGCCTTGCTACGCAGGACCGATGAAAAAATCAACGAATCCATCACCCTTGAGCCTCCATCCGAAGACTCTGTGCAGGGGTATGACCTTAGTTTGGATAGTTCTCTTGATCACTATCCTCCCGGCAAGGGCCCAGAACCAGGGCGGCACCGTTAGCGGAGATCTGGAATTGTTCCAAAATGTGTTTTTTCTGGACTCCACCATTTTATCCGATCCTATTCCCCCTCAATACTATCAGCAACTTAGTTCGACGGACGGCTGGATGAATTTGAATTATCGTCAAGGCAGTTTGGCCGCAGGGATTCGTTTTGACCTTTTTCTCAATTCCGGCCTTCGCAATCCTTATGTGGTGCGCAACCAACAGGGCATCGGGTTTTGGTACATCAGCCATCAAGTCCAACGGCTGACTCTTAGGGTAGGGAATTTCTACGAACAATTTGGGAACGGCATCACCTTCCGGGCCTACGAGGGGCGGGGCCAAAATCTGGATTACGCCATGTTCGGGTTGTCAGGCCAATTCAAAATCAACGATCAATGGCAAATCAAGGGATTCACGGGCAAACAAAAAGTGCTTTTTGACACCTATGCCCCGGTGATCAAAGGGCTGTGTTTGCAGGGTTCGATGAAATCCGAACGCTTGGGTTTGAACTACGCTCCCGGGTTCTCCATGGTCAACCGAACCTTGGATGCCAATTCCATGCAGAATGTGGTAGGGAGCATCGAAAACCTCGAGCCCTCCAAGCGTTTTGTGCCCAAATACAATGCCTATGCGGTGTCTTTTTTTCAAAATGTGCAATGGAGCGGATGGGATCTTAACACCGAATGGGCCTTCAAAAGCAGAGAGGCTGTGTTAGATCGGAACGGCATTTTGGAAAACAGTTCCGGACTTGTACTGTACACGGATTTGGGATATTCCACCGACGGATTTGGGATCAACATACAGCATAAGCACACCGATCATTTTGACTTTAGAGTCTCCCCCCTCGAAATCCTCAACGAAGGTCTCATCAACTACATCCCACCCGGGGCCCGCATGAATACCTACCGGTTGACTTCGCGCTATGCCCCTGCCACCCAATTGGTTGGAGAGGATGCTCTGCAGATCGAGGCAGTATTCAGCCCATCGCGTAACACCCAAATTCAAGTCAATGCCAGCCATGTGCAAGGGCCTGACCGGGAATTGTATTACCAAGAATGGTATGCAGAAGCCAAACACAAATTCAACAAACAAATTACCTTGAGCGGTGGCTTGCAGCGAGTGATTTACAACCAGCAGCTCTACGAGTTTAAACCGGGCGCTCCGTTGGTCAAAACATGGACTCCCTTTACGGAACTCACCTACAAAATCAACCGCCGTGAATCCTTGCGCA
>VHBD01000226.1 GCA_016872125.1 Sphingomonadales bacterium | reverse complement strand
CAAATCCCCCTCCGGGAAAGAAAATTGGGCCGCCCATGTTCCTCGTTCCTCCTCTTCCTACGCTTCGGCCCCCGCCTCCAATCCCGCCCCCCAAGGATCCCAGGATCCAAACGATCATGACCAACCAGAAAACCAACCAAAACAGGCTAATTCCCCCTGATTCGTCCTCATCAGCACCATCGGACCGGGCTTCTGCGTCGCTGTATTCCCCTCGAACGATGGCCGCTATGCCTTTGGCCCCGGCATTTAATGCCGCAGCAAGCCCATTAGCACGCATGGCCGGAACGATATCTTGCTCGATTAGGCGTCGACTGAGGGCGTCCGTGAGGATGGATTCCAGTCCGTAACCGTTTTCTATACGGATTTTGCGCTCAGACAGGGCCATAAGCAGCAGAACCCCGTCGTCTTGTTGGGCACGGCCAATGCCCCATCGCTCAAAAAGTCGGTTGGCGAAGTCCGAAACCTCCATGCCGTCCATATCCTGAACCACTACGAGGCATAATTGAACCGAGGTTTCTCGGTCCAAAGCCACGCAGAATGCCTCCAACTCGGCCATCTCCTCTGTTGTCAGGGTACCGGTGAAATCGTTGCAAAGAAGGGCCGGTTCTGGCCTGGCCGGTATGCCGCTCGTGGCCTTGCTGGAGGAAATGGCTTTGTCAGAGGCGGTTGCCCAGGGAGCCATCAAGGTGGACCCTACCAGGATCACCGCGATCAAGAGCATCCAACGACTAACCCAGGCTAATTTCATTGGTAAGTTCGTTGCGGTCCTGATCATCGATGGGAAAGTGTGTTTTGAGTTTGGTTCCAACATCCGCGATGACCTGTTCCATGCCCTGAAGGAAGGCTCCTCGACCAAATTCCCGGACCAAGGTGGCCAGTTCTTGGTTCCAAAATTGGTTCGTTACCTTTTGATGGATGCCTTCATCCCCCAGGATGCTCACTTTGCGATCGCTGGTCGCCACGTAGATGAGTACTCCGTTTCGGAGCGCGGTTCGACCCATGCCCAATTGACGAAAAACAACGCGGGCCCTGTCCAAGGCCGCTCCCCGGCAACGCTTTTCGAGATGGACGCGGATTTCCCCGGAGCTTTGGAGTTCGGCTTGGCGAATGCACTCGCTCAGTCGGTCCAAGTCGGCCTGTGAAAACAGGTCAGAGGCCATTAGAACTGAACTTGCGGGGCTTTTTCGGAACCGCTTTCGGATTTGAAGTAGGCCCGTGTTTCAAAACCAAACATGCCGGCCGTTAGGTTGTTGGGGAAGCGACGCAGGGTGCCGTTGTAGCTCTGCACCAGTTCGTTGAAGCGACGTCTTTCGACATTGATGCGGTTTTCGGTACCCTCTAATTGGGATTGCAGTTCCAGAAAATTTTGGTTGGCCTTGAGGTCCGGGTATTTTTCCATCACCACCAAGAGTCGGGACAAGGCCCCTTTGAGGGCGTTTTGGTTTTGTTCAAACTGAGCCAAGGTTTTTTCGTCCAATTTGGAAGGGTCAATTTGCATGGAGGTGGCTTTGGAACGGGCTTCGGTGACGGCCATTAACGTGGATTTTTCGAAATCCGCATAGCCTTTGACGGTGTTGACCAGGTTGGGAATGAGGTCAGCCCGACGTTGATAGGCGGCTTCCACATTGGCCCATTGGCCGGAGACTTCTTCGTCCAAGGTGACCATGGTATTGTAACCGCAGCTGCTAAGGGTGAAACCGCCCAAGACAAGGGCGAACATCAGGAGAATTTTCTTCATGGAAAGAGAGTGTAGGGGAGAAGTGTTTACTGGTTTAACGTTCAAATATCATGCCAAAGTACCACTCCTTGAAATGTTTTGCGGATTGGATGACTTCATCCTGTCCCTAGGTTTCATGTT
>VHBD01000225.1 GCA_016872125.1 Sphingomonadales bacterium | reverse complement strand
ACATTTTGCGCGCCGAAAAATTATTGAGGACCAAACCCAGGGAACCGACCACTTGGCCAGCACCCCACCCCCCGGACAATTCAACCTGGTCGTTGGATCGTTCTGCCACTTTGTATTCGATATCCACCGTTCCGTCTTGGGGATTTGGGGTAGGAACCACGCCCAATTGCTCCGGATCAAAGTAGCCCAATTGACTGAGTTCCCTGGTGGTGCGCATGACATCACTCCTCGAAAATTTCTGCCCCGGCCTGGTCCTAAGCTCCCGCATGATCACATGATCCGAGGTCTTGTCGTTGCCTTTGACCATCACCTGCCTTACCGTGGCTTGTGCACCTTCCACGACCCGGATGACCAAATCGACACTATCCTCTTCAACTCTGTTCTCGTGACCACTCACCTGAAAAAAAAGATAACCATCGTCCATATACAAGGACGAAATATCTCTTCCCGAGGGATCCATCTGTAAGCGAGAATCCAGTAATTCTTTGTTATACAAATCCCCGGCCTTGATGCCCAACAGACTGTGCAGCAGGCTATCCGGATGAACCGAGTTCCCTTCAAAAACCAAACTGCGGATGTAATACGGTTTGCCCTCGAAAACCTGTACCACAAGACCCATGCGTTGGGGATTCATGGTATACACCGAATCTTTGATAATTCTCGCATCCCGATAACCCTGCGCTTGATACCGTTTAATAAGTTTTTCTTTTTGTTCTTCGAATTTCTCTGGGTCCCATTTGCCGGTACGAAAAGGATTCCACCAAACTTTGGGCCTGGCCGTTTTGATGATCTGGGCAACCTTGGATTCCTTCATTATTTGATTCCCAGTAATAATGAGTTCGCCAACCCTAACCTTGGGCCCGGGATTCACGGTGACATTGAGCACGGAGGCGTTAATCTGATTGGAATCGGGTACCATGACCATTCGGGTACTTACCTGCCTGTATCCTTTGTCGATATAGTATTTACGAACCACCCGGTCAATATTCCGCTGAACTTCTTCGCTAAGAATCTTGCCTTTGAATCCTTTGAGGGATTCTGAAATTTCTTCGGCACGGGCTTTGGATACCTTGCGATTGAAAATAACCTTGGAAAGTCGTGGCTTTTCTTCCAGGTACAGGCACAGATAAATGTTCTGGTCCACGATGGAATCCGCTTTGATTTGCACATCCCCGAACAGGCCTTGGTTCCATAAGTTCCGAACGGCTTTGGCTCCCTCATCCCCCATCCACGTGAAGCGCTGACCCTCCTTCAGGCCCGCAATCATCAACAAAAGATCCTTATCGGTATGCCTCAATCCTTCGACCCGCAATCCGGCAATTCGATAACTTCGTACCGTTGCCGACGATTCGGAACCGGTTCCAAAATTACTTTGAGCCAACGCCCTGTTTGTTCCAATGAAGAATAGAAGCGCAATTGCAAGCCCTATCCTTCCCCATCGAAAGCATTCCGTAATACGACAATAACCCATCATCCTTTGGACGCGTTCACCTGGGCCGAGGTTTTGCCAAACCTTCTTTCCCGTTTGCTGTAATCTTCCAATGCGGCCTGCAGATGTTCTTTTCGAAAATCCGGCCAACATACCGAGGTGAAATAAAGTTCAGCATAGGCAAGTTGCCACAACAGGAAATTGGAAATGCGCATTTCGCCGCTGGTTCGTATCAAAAGTTCAGGATCAGGCAGGGTCGATGTTTGTAAACGTCCACTAATCACCTTTTCGTCTATATCCTCCGGATTTAAGGTGCCTTGGCGCACCTCCATAGCAATGGCGCGAACGGCGTGAAGCAACTCATTTCGAGAGCTGTACGAAAGGGCCAAATTGAGTTGCATTCTGGTATTTCCCGATGTTTGAGCAGAGGTATTTGCCA
>VHBD01000224.1 GCA_016872125.1 Sphingomonadales bacterium | reverse complement strand
TGTACATGCAGTAGGCATACATGAAATCCATTTCTTCAACTTTGGAACTGGATGGAAAAAGCTGGTTGAACTGCTTGAAATGGTATGCCGCGGTGAGATAGGCCCCCATTTGAAAATCGCAATAGGCGTAGTAATAGTAAATAGACTCGGATAATTCGGAACCTCGATAGGCCGATACCAATTCTTCGAGCAATGGCTGGGCTTTGAAATATTCACCTTGGAGGTAAAACTCTTTGGCTTTCCCGTATTTGAAGGTTAGGTTGGGGTTTTTGAGAATTTTGTTGTAGGAGTCACAAGAAAACATGCCCAGCGTAAGAAGGCAGGCCAACATCCACTGCGTCCAAAAGAAGTCTCTGAAGGGCTTGCGGTTAAGGAAATGGAGGGCAATAGGCATGGATGAAGAAGGAAGGGGCAAATTTACTTAATTTAGAGGGAATTAAGCGTATTTTACGATAAACAACCCTTTATTGGTAAACAACCCCTAAACGAGCATTTTCTTAATTTGGTACCTCATGGACCTTTGGCATAAACTCGAAAAACGCCCCGGCCCCTTGGGTCAGCACGCAAAAGAATCGGAGGGCTATTACATGTTCCCCAAATTGGAGGGTGAAATCGGCCCTCGAATGCGTTTTAGAGGCCGCGAAAACCTGGTTTGGAGCTTGAACAATTACCTGGGTCTTGCCAATCATCCCGAAGTAAGGCAAGCCGACGCCGAGGCAACCGCTCAATACGGCTTAGCATGGCCCATGGGGGCCCGAATGATGTCGGGGAATTCCGATGCCCACGAGCAATTGGAGTCAGAATTGGCCGCTTATACCGGGCACAAGGCGGGGCTGTTGGTGAATTATGGCTACCAGGCCATGGTTTCGGCCATCGATGCCTTGGTGGATCGCCACGATATCATCGTTTACGATGCTGAATCGCATGCCTGCATTGTGGACGGGGTTCGTTTGCATGCCGGCAAACGCTACGTTTATCGCCACAACGATATCGAAAGCCTTCGCACCCAATTGCAACGGGCCACCAAGGTGCTGGGGGAGCAAGGAGGTTTAGGGGCTATTTTGGTCATTACCGAAGGAGTTTTTGGGATGACCGGGGCCATGGGAGCTCTCCGAGAAGTGGTTGCATTGAAGAAATCTTTTGAATTCCGATTGTTGGTGGATGATGCCCATGGCTTTGGGGTGATGGGTCCTCACGGAGAAGGGACCCCTGCCCATTTGGGAGTTGGGGGCGGTGTGGACTTGTATTTTGGAACCTTTGCCAAGGCTATGGCCTCGGTTGGGGGCTTTTTGGCAGGTTCAGAAGGAGTGATTCGTCACCTACGATACAATATGCGGTCGCAGATTTTTGCAAAATCGTTGCCGATGCCCATCGTGAAAGGAGCCTTGAAGCGTTTGGAATTGATGCGTAACAGGCCGGAATTTCGTCAAAAATTATGGGCTGTGGTCAACGCCTTGCAGTCTGGGCTCAAATCCAGGGGCTTCAATTTGGGCCAAACGCAGTCACCGGTAACCCCGGTCATCTTGAACGGGACTTTGGGAGAGGCGACCGGGCTTGTGGCGGATTTGCGTGAAAAATGGGGGATTTTTTGCTCTGTGGTGGTCTATCCCGTGGTTCCCAAGGGGGTCATTTTGTTGCGCCTCATCCCTACAGCGGACCATTCTATGGAAGATGTGGAATACACCTTGGGGGCTTTTTCGGCCATTGCAGCCAATTTGACGGCTGGTGCTTACCAAAACGATGGAATTGTGGTGGTGTAAAGCCAGAGGCTTGGGGCCATGGGTATAATTTTTTTTTAAAAAAGGATATTGTTGCATTAAAGATTTGATTATCTTAGACCTTATTAAACATTCGCCTATGAATCCTTACCA
>VHBD01000223.1 GCA_016872125.1 Sphingomonadales bacterium | reverse complement strand
TTGGACGTCTAAAAAAATGTTATGAAAATCACCGATCATATTCAAGCGGCCAACGGCCGAACCCTTTTTTCCTTCGAAATTCTGCCTCCCCTCAAAGGGCAGGATATCCAAGAAATTTATAACGGGATCGCTCCGCTGATGGAGTTTAAGCCACCGTTCATCGATGTGACGTACCACCGGGAGGAATTTTTGCTCAAACCCTTAGCAGACGGGACCTTCCGCCGCATCACCACCCGCAAACGTCCGGGGACCGTTGCCATCTGTGCAGCCATTATGAATCGCTTCAAGGTCGATGCGGTGCCGCACCTCATTTGTGGGGGTTTTAGCAAAGAAGAAACCGAAAATGCCTTGATTGACCTGCATTTTTTGGGCATCGACAATGTCCTGGTTTTGAGGGGGGATAACCTCAAACACGAGACCAGTTTTGTGCCGCAGCCGGACGGTAACCAAAACGCTTTGGAATTGTTGCAGCAAGTGGTCCGCATGAACCAGGGTCGGTACATGGACGATGAATTGGCGAATGCTACGGCGACGGATTTTTGTATTGGAGTCGCTGGCTATCCCGAAAAGCACCACGATGCCCCCAACCTCAAAGCTGATATTCGTTGGCTCAAACAAAAGGTCAAGGCGGGAGCCACCTTCATCACAACCCAAATGTTCTTTGATAACAAGGCTTACTTTGATTTTGTAGCCACCTGTCGCAAAGAGGGTATTGATATTCCCATCATTCCGGGCATCAAGCCTTTGGCATCGCTCAAGCAAATCACCCTTTTGCCCAAGGTTTTTCATATCGATATTCCCGAAGCCTTGGCCGATGCGGTGGAGCAGGCGCCCAACGAACAGGCCGTAAGGCAAATTGGGATCGAATGGGCTATCGCCCAATGCCGGGAGCTCAAAGAGGCAGGGGTCCCGGTGCTGCACTTTTATACCATGGGCAAAAGCCAAGCCACCAAACGTATTGCCGAAGCCGTTTTTTAGGGTGAAGTTTTTGGCCTTCGATTCGGCGTTCTTGGTGGCCCTTCTGGCATTGGCCCTGCTTTCTCTGCCCGTATCGGGTCAGAGTAACGAGTGCAGGGCGGTTCGTGCTACCGTTGCGCCCCGTATGGATGGTCGCTTGGACGATCCCTGTTGGCAGAATATTCCGCGGATCACCCAATTTACCCAGCGCGAATTGCAGGTGGGGTTGCCTTCGACCGAGCGTACCGAGGTGGCGGTAGCCTACGATGAACAGCATCTCTATGTGGCGGTTTGGTGTTACGACCAGAACCCTCAGGCCTTGATCGCGCGGGAATTGCGCAGAGATTTTGATTATACCCTGGATGATAATTTTATAGTGGTGGTGGATCCTTACCGCGATCGTCGTAACGGGATCATGTTGGTGACCAATCCGGTGGGGGCCAGGGCGGATTTGCAAATTTTCAATAACGGTGCTTCGACCAATGCCTATTGGAACGGGGTTTGGGATGTCCGAACCACGGTCAATGACCAAGGTTGGTTTGCGGAATTTGTGATTCCATGGTTCACGTTCAAGTACCGGGTAGGGGTGGACGAACAGGAATGGGGTATCAATTTTGAACGCAATATCCGTCACAAGCGAGAGCAGGTTCGTTGGCAGGGTTGGGCCAGGGACCACCGCATTGAACAAATGAATTTGGCCGGGGGTTTGCGGGGTTTGCGGCAACTGTCCCAAAAACAAATGGTGGAGATCAAACCCTATGCACTGGGCGGTGGGGAGTTCAAACCGGAGCAGCGCAGGCCTGTGGGCAATTGGGGTGGCGATATCAATTATTTATTGAACCCGACCTACCGCCTCAACCTGACCATGAACACGGATTTCGCTCAGGTGGAATCCGATCAACAACAAATTAACCTGACCCGTTTTCCCCTGTTCTTTCCGG
>VHBD01000222.1 GCA_016872125.1 Sphingomonadales bacterium | reverse complement strand
CACATGATCTTCTTGGCCGTTGGAAGAGGGCAACGTATCCACCACCGTGGGGGTGGCCAATTGTTTGTTCTGCGACACCAAGGCGGCGGCGGTGTATTGAGCAATCATCAATCCGGATTCCACCCCTGAATCTCTTGCCAGGAAGGGGGGCAGTCCTCGGGTCCCGCTTAACAATAGAAAAATGCGACGTTCCGCCATAGACGCCCATTCGCTTATAGCTAAGGCGGCATGATCGAAGGCCATGGCCAATACCTGTCCATGAAAATTCCCACCGCTCAAAACTTTGCCCAAACGGTGATCCACCAGTGGGTTGTCGGTGACCGCATTGGATTCCACAAGCAGCGTGGAGGCCCATGCGTCCAAGACTTGCTTGGAGGTGCCGTGGACTTGAGGAATGCAACGGAACGCATAAGGATCCTGGACGGCAGGTCGAGGAATTTCCCGTAACAATGATCCTTCCCGAAGCATACGCATTTGCTCCGCTGCCCGCACTTGCCCCGCATGGGGTCTGATTCGATGAATCATTTCGTCAAAGGGCTGGTCAGAAACCAAGAAGGCTTCGCAGGACAAGGCCGCGCACAGGGTCGCCCAATGATCCAAACGCCTGGCCTTCATCAGGGCAACCCATCCGGAGGCGAGCATGTATTGAGTGCCGTTTAGCAAGGCTAATCCTTCTTTGGCACCCAATTGAAGTGGTGCACGGCCTAGACGCTCCAAAGCCATCCGACCAGGAATCCTGCTTCCTTGATGATCGCATTCGCCCATCCCCAACAAAGGCAAGACCAAATGAGCCAGCGGCGCCAAATCCCCCGATGCACCCAAGGAACCCTGGGTAGGAACCACCGGTAACATATCTTGGTTGTAGAAATCCAACAAGGCCTCCAAAATTTCAGAACGAACGCCCGAATACGCCATGGCCAAGGAATGCACTTTAAGGGCAAGCATCAAGCGAACCACCTCCGGCTGCGCATCGGAACCGCAACCGCAGGCATGCGATAACACCAGATTATGCTGCAATTCCTCCAGGCGGTCCGGGCCGATCCGGGTATTGCACAAAGCCCCAAAACCGGTATGAATACCGTACCAAGTCACGTCTTCGCGATGCAATCCCTCTTCGAGAAAAGCCCGATTGGCACGAACCTCTTGCATTCGGTCATGGGGCACCTGCAAGGTGGCTTCACCCTGGGCCAATGCGTACCAATCTTTTTCGGTGAGGTTGTTGGTCAAGGCGATAACCGAAGGGCGTGGCTGCATGGTTCCTGGGGGTTTAGCGTGATATTCTAGAAGAGGGCTAAGCCTGCTTCAGGGCAGAACGCAGAAAAGCGGCGTCGATTTGCTCCGGTTGAACCTTCATTGAACGATCCCCCTGAATCCATTGCACCATAACCTCTCCTTGAGCCCATTCCCTATCTCCCAAAATCACCATGGCCACGGTTTCTGTGAGTTGAGCGTATTGGTAGGCTTTTTTGAATTTCCCGGTTCCTGAATACCAATCTGCAGCCAGACCCAGACCACGCCAACGCGCTGTCCATTGTTGAGCCACCAATTCCATGTCAGGACTTGTAGCATAACACAAGATATCCAATCCTCTGCCCACCTCCTCGCGGAACAAACCCAATTGTTCCATGCCTTCCAGAATACGTTCTGCGCCGAAGCTAATGCCCATTCCCTTCCAGTCCGGGTAACCGAACATCGCGGTCAATCCGCTGTAATAACCCCCACCGCCCAATGAACCCAAGCCGAGGGCAGGACTTACCACCTCCACCACAGGCCCGGTATAATAGTCAATACCCCGGGCGAGGCAAGGATCAAAGGTCAATTTCGAAGGGCTCGACCCCAAACGCTCATAGGCCTCCACCATTTGTTGTGTTTCATCCAAGGCCAACTCGGTTTGTTCGCGCAAGCCCGCATCACC
>VHBD01000221.1 GCA_016872125.1 Sphingomonadales bacterium | reverse complement strand
GATACGGATTTGTTGGATGAGTCGGTTTGGCCATCGGGAATGAAGCCCTCGGACCATCAAATTCTGTTGGTTCTGCAATCCAAACGACCCTATACCATACTAACCCTGTTGCGCGGCCGCAAACAGCTACAATGGGCCGAGAAATCAGCCTCTGCAGAGATCTTGAAGGCCATCAAAGCTGAACTGCATCAGGCCGCCAAACGAACCCGCGAGCTGAGGCGCGTCACCCGTCGTCAATCCCAGGAAAAAGAAGAAACCAATTTGGCTCATTCCTTCGCCGATTTGGTCGAGCAACAATTCAATAACAGCCAATGCACCATACCCCACTTAGCCAAAATCTTAGGAATTAGCGGGGGTCGATTGCAGCAAATCTGTCTGAAACTTCACGGCATGGGCCCTAAGGCCTTCCTAATCCAATACCGAATCCAAAAAAGTTGTGAGCTGATTCGCAAAATCCCTGAACATCGTCGATGCGTCATGTCCAAAATTGCACAGGCTTCGGGATTTTCTTCTTCTTCCTATTTCTCTTTTATTTTCCTAAACCAAATGGGCATGACGCCCACGGAGTATCGGCATCAAGAACTGCACTCCAGCAGCCGCAAACGCTAAACTAAGAAACTCGATCGCCTGGGAGAATACCGTTACCGTGAGGACCCACAAGGACCAATTGTCCTTGCTGATTCTCGGCCATCAAGAGCATCCCTTGGGAAACAATGCCCCTGATTTTGCGAGGAGCCAAATTGGTCAGCATCAGGACCTGCTTGCCTAGCAGTGCCTCGGGTTGAAAATATTGTGCAATACCGGACACCACCGTGCGTTGCTCATCGCCCAAGTCAACCTTGATTTCGAGAACTTTATCGGCACCTGGAACAGGTTGTGCATTTAGAATCGTAGCAATTCGTAAATCCAAGGCCGCGAATTGATCATAGGTTACCTCGGGTTTCAACTCGGCATCGGGCTTGGGGTCGTTCATGGGCTTGGGGTCGTTCATGGGAGATAATTTGTGAACCTGTGCTTGAATCAATTCATCTTCGATGGGCACAAAGAGCAATGCTGCTGCACCCAACCGATGGCCTTGGGCGAGGTATCGAGGTCTGGCATTGGTCGATCCCTTGGAATCGGTAGGCCCTGGATTCCACCATGCTTCCCGCTCTTGGGCGCTTGCTTGCCATTGCAATTGATTGCTCAATTTGGAGGCTGTGAATGGCAAAAAGGGCTCCAAGGCGATGCACAATTCTGCGCACAACTCTGCAGCCAACCTAAGCACTCTGGATGCGGCCTCAGAGTTGGTTTTGAGCAACTTCCAAGGCTCCGTTTCGGCCAAGTAACGATTCCCCAAACGAGCAAGATGAATCACCCCTGCCATCGCTTCCCGAAGCCTGAACTGCTCCATGGCCAATAGAATTTCCTGACGAGTACCGGCCAACTCCAACTCCAGGGACCCGTGGGGTGTATTCGCCTCCTCCGTCGGCAAGTCCCCGCATTGTCCATCGCTCACTTTATGCGTGAGGACCATGACCCTGTTCACGAAATTTCCCAAAATGGCCACCAATTCGGAATTAACCCGGAGTTGATAGTCCTGCCATGAGAAATCGGCGTCCTTGGTTTCGGGTAAATTGCATAACAACGTATAACGTAGCTCGTCTTGCCTGCCGGGAATATCTTGAAGGTATTCATGAAGCCATACCGCCCAACCCCGGGAGGTGGAAAGTTTACGGCCTTCCAAATTCATAAACTCATTGGCGGGAACCTGCCATGGCAAAACCATTTGACCATGGGCTGCCAGCATCATGGGGAATATCAGAGTATGAAATACAATGTTATCTTTGCCAATAAAATGCACAAGCCTGGAATCTTCGGATTCCCAATAGGCTCGCCATCCTTCCGGATTTCCTTGCAATTCCATGTATTCTTTGGTG
>VHBD01000220.1 GCA_016872125.1 Sphingomonadales bacterium | reverse complement strand
AACAAGATGGGCGAACCTCCGGTACGGGTTAAGGCCTCCCCGGCGATATAAATTTCACTGAGATAAAAGGAAGTTCCGAACGAGCGGTCAAAAACCAAGAGCACTGCGGCTGACAACAAAACCGGGAAGGAGAGCACCCCCAAAATCGCGGTGCAGAAGAAGGACCAAACCGTTAGCGGCATGCGGGTCATTTTCATGCCCGGTGTACGCATATTCAAGATGGTCGTGATATAATTCAAGGCACCCATCAAAGCCGAAGCAATGAAAAGTACCATGGAAATGAGCCACAGCGTCATCCCTAAACCGGATCCGGGCACCGCTTGCGGTAGGGCGCTCAAGGGAGGATAAATCGTCCAACCGGCCGAGGCAGGTCCACTCTCCACGAACAGCGAGGCCAACATGATCACCGAAGAAAGGAAGAACAGCCAATAGCTGAGCATGTTGATGAAAGGAGAAGCCATATCCCTCGCCCCAACTTGGTAAGGAATCAAAAGGTTAGAGAAGGTTCCGCTGAGGCCGGCTGTCAACACAAAGAAGACCATCAGGGTCCCGTGCAGTGTCACCAAGGCCAGATAAAAATTAGGATCCAATCGGCCGCCCTTGCCCCATTCCCCTATGATAGACTCCAACCATGGGAAGGTGCGGTCCGGCCAACCCAATTGCAAACGGAACAATAAGGAAAGGCCTGCCGCAATCAAGGCCATCAACATCCCACTCAGCAGATATTGCTTGGCAATCATTTTGTGATCCTGCGAGAAAATGTATTTGGTGATGAAGGTCTCCTTGTGATGATGGCCATGGCCATCGTGACCGTGAGCCGGATCTTGGGCATGCGAAGCGTGCCCGTGGGAGGAATCGTGGGAATGCGCTAAAGTGGACATATTTAGTTTTTGGAAAGAAATTATCGAGAAGAAAGTAATTCTTGAGCAGGTTCAGGGCGGCGGAAGTAATAACGTTGTTTGGATAACCATGTTGCATACTCTTGGTCCGAAACAACATTGACCTTCATGCGCATATTGAAATGCGCGGCACCGCAGATTTTGTTGCAAGCCAACTCGTAAACGAAATTGGTGTTCCCGGTGATCTCCTGCATTTGCTTGGTGGTCACCGTGGGGGTAAAATAGAACTGGGTAGGCATCCCGGGAACCACATTCATCTGCACCCGGAAATGTGGCATGTAGGCGGAGTGAATGACGTCCCTGGCCCTCAACTTCATCAGTACCGGGCGATTCACCGGCAATGTGATTTCAGAAACCAATAAATCATCCCGTCCGGCACTATCGGTTTCTTCGATACCCATACTGTTGGTCGCAGAAATGAGACGGAAATCATGACCTCCAAGTTCACCGTCGGTGCCAGGGTAACGAGCCTGCCATCCAAACTGATAGGCAAACAATTCGAATTTGAGCGCATCCTTGGCGGGCTGAACCTGAGTGATTTCCCTCCAAACCTTGGTTCCATACAACACAAGGATTGTCAGCACGATGGCAGGAATCACCGTCCAATAGAATTCCAACTGATGATTGTCAGCGTAAAACAAAGCTTTACGACCCTCCTTTTGGCGATAGGCCAAAGCAAAACAGAACAGCAAAACCTGGGTTGCCACAAAAACAACAATGGTAATCCAAAAAGTTACACTCAACATTCCATCCAATTCCACTCCGTGAGCCGATGCTGAAATCGGTAAGGTGAATTTCATGACTTTGAGGAAATGCCATAACACAAAGAGCATAAATGCCACCAGGAAGAAAACCATCAACACGGCATTCACCTTGTTCCAGTTAAAGAGTCGCACCCCTTTGGTACGCATGCTGGCGGAAAAGGTCTTGAGCCCTGCCAAAATCACCCAGACCAGAGCGATCAGAGCGATGACCAATTTGGGTCCATCTCCGAAACCTTCGGTAGGAGGGGCCGCTTGGGCCACCGCAAAAGTCGGCCACA
>VHBD01000219.1 GCA_016872125.1 Sphingomonadales bacterium | reverse complement strand
ATTGGCCTGCACGAATACTGCGCCAATCCGCTGCAAATTCAGCGACAACGTACGATCCATCCGGAACAGGGAGCATGCTATCCCCTTTGATTTGAAACAACCTGTATGTTCTCTCGGAACTCAACTCCGGAACAGGAAGACGAAAGGCTGGGAGGCGAGCCACATAATCCGCATCGCGATGCCCCTGCAAATACCCTGCAGCCGCCTGCTCGGGCACCAAACTAATCTGTTCCTTGCCCCCAGAATCCTCCACACCCACGGTCAATATCCGCAATGCGTCCCCGCATACCCTGGACGTAAGCGAAGGCCCCCACTGCCCTGCCTCTCCATCAGCCTGCAAAAGATCCTCGATCGTGCAGTCAAATAAGCGTGCCAATGCCATAAGAACTGCATTTCTGGGCTCTGCCCGACCCTCTTCGTAGGAACCAATCACCGATCGCCCCACCCCCAAGCGTTCTGCCAATTCTTCCTGGGTCCATCCCAAGCTCTTGCGCTTCCAACGCATATTCAATGCCAAATAGGTCATGGTCTTCGGTTTAAATGAGTTTATGTTGTTCACCTTAACGAATGCTAAATTAATTAGTTTTTCTGTTTTTTTTAGCATTAAAGAAAAAACATTCCAAATCACCTCAAAAAGCCTGCTCTCCATGGCCAAAGATGTATATTTGCTATGCTCGAAGGTTCCGTAGCTCAATTGGATAGAGCATCTGACTACGGATCAGAAGGTTTGGGGTTCGAATCCCTACGGGACCGCGACATTATTACCAGGGGGTACTACCCAAATCATCCAAACACCACGAGCACCTCCACAGCACAATGCAACTCAACAAACCTTACCAAACTCGGTTGAATTACGGATACGTTTGGATTATTGGTGTATATTTTTTGTTGATAAGCCCTACCCTTTACGGATTTGCTGCAAATCATCGCACAGACCTGCCTTGGCCTTCTCAAGACAAGAATAATTCATTAACAACGGATACCTTACCCCAATCAGGATTAATCATTCAGGTTAAGGGGCAGCACATCGTGGTAGCTGATGAGGATCTCCCAACAAGAGTCCATTGGAAGGAAGCGCAAACAATGTGTAGTCAGTTAGGTAAGGGTTGGCGACTTCCAACTAAAGGTGAATTGGAAGCCATGTATACGCAATTGCACCTGCAAGATCGAGGTAATTTCTACGGTATGGGCTATTGGAGCAGCCAAGAAGTGGATGCAACCAATGCCTGGGTCATGTACTTCCTCGATGGATATGCTTATCCAACACGCAAACATATACCCATCAAGGTTAGGCCCGTGCGTACCCCTTGAAGACCATAACAGGCATGATGTTCACAAAGAGATTAAAAAGATTGGGTATCATTTTTACCTACCAATTCGTTGCTTATGCTCAAGAAATTAGTGGGCAATCGCTGCCTGCGGTGGGGGATTCCTTCGAGGGAAACGGCACAATCACCACCTGGTATGCAGACCAATGCACCCTGCAAAGGCCTTTCCCTAACCCCTATCCCAACGCGGTAAACCCTTCAGCGAATGTCCTTCGATACCATGACCAAGGAGGTCAATACGCCAACGTGCGTTTTGATATTCCTGGTAATTTTCCTTTGAATGATCATTCGAGATTCAGACTCAAGATCTATATCCCATCCAATGGGACAACAGGCAACCAAGCGCCCAGAATTTCCCTTAAACTCCAAAACAACGGATCAGCCACACCCTGGAGCACCCAATGTGAAATCATCCAGCCTTTGGGCCTCAACCAATGGCAAGAAGTCCAATTCGACTTTCGTAGAGATCCATGGATCAATCTCAACCCAAATTCAGGATCGCCCTTGAATCGAAATGACTTCAACCGTGTCGTTTTACAGGTCAACGGAGAGAACAACAACGATCAAGTCTTGGCCTACCTGGACGATTTTGTGTACGATACCCTAGGGTATGCCAACACTTCAAA
>VHBD01000218.1 GCA_016872125.1 Sphingomonadales bacterium | reverse complement strand
CGATCCACGCCATATCGGTTTTGGAGGTTCCTACATCTTCGGCAGTGATGTATTTGCCGGAAAGTGAATTCACAAAACGACCGTAGGCTTTGAACATTGCTTCGGATTTGTCCGTCCGAGAATTTCCAATGATGACGGCTTTGCCTCCGCCGAGGTTGAGTCCTGCCACCGCAGCCTTGTAGGTCATTCCTTGAGAAAGCCTTAACACATCACGAACAGCCTCGTCTTCGTTCTTGTAATTCCACATTCGGGTTCCACCCAAGGCTGGACCCAAGACGGTCGAATGAATACCGATCAAGGCTTTCAGTCCGGAAGCCTCATCGTAGCAATAAACCAACTGTTCATGGCCCATTTCTTCCATAGCGGCCATGGTGCCTTTGGGAGTTATGGTCGATAAGGTTTCAATCATGAGTCAGGGGTTTGGGAATCTGCTTGAACTTATGGGGCAAAAATAACCCAAAGGCTCGTGGTATGACCTTATTTTGCAAGGTGAAATCAATGTCGGCCCTTCTAAGTCAATTGCGTGGCCACGAAAAATGGGTCTTGCCTGGGCTGTTTTGCCTCCTCTTGACCAATGTTTTTGGGGTTTTGCCGCCTCAAATTATCCGTCAATTGATGGATGCGGTGGGTAACAAGCCCGGATCCGGTTTGGGTATGCTTTTGGTGGCTTTATTGGCCGCAACGCTAGCCCGTGGTATCACCATGTATTGGATGAGGCAAACCCTGATTGTCATGTCAAGGCGTTGTGAGCAGACCATGAAGGATAGGCTCTTTGCCCAAATTTTGGCCATGTCTCCATCCCAGGTCAAAGAATATGCAAGCGGTGATCTCATTTCGAGAATGACCGAAGATGTGGGCAAAATTCGAATGTTTTTGGGGCCAGGTTTGATGTACAGCCTTAACCTCTTGGTCCTGTTTATCATGGTTATAGGAGTCATGTTCCGCGTCAGTCCCCAATTAACCCTTTGGGTTTTGACCCCTTTGCCATTTTTGGTCCTTGGCATCTACCTGCTCAATCTCAAAATTCTGTCGAGATCGGCAGCCATTCAGGCCCACCTGGGTCGAATGACCGCGTTTGTACAAGAAAGTTTGGTGGGGATGAAGCTCATCCAAGCATTTGGGGCAGAACCGGGTTTTCGTGGGGCTTTTGACCAGGAGCTTCAAGGGTACAAATCCAAGAATTTGGCCTTTGCTCGAGCAGATGCATTGTTTTTTCCTTTGGCCTTGGCCTTGGTGGGCCTGAGCACCCTGTTGACGGTATGGATAGGTGGGCATCTATTGGCCCAAGGGGCCATTACCCTCGGCAATATTGCTGAATTCATCATCTACATCAACATGCTCACCTGGCCTGTGACCTCTTTGGGTTGGGTTGCCTCGATCTACCAACAATCCAAAGCGGCCCTATGCCGAATTGAACCCTTGCTGAAGGCCTCTCCCAGATCCAACAGGGTACAGGGATGGTCACAACCATTGCCTTGGGCTTGGTTGTTAAAGGATGTCCGTTTTGCATACCCTAACCGGAATTTCTCCTTGCATATTTCAGATTTCGAGGCCCTTCCAGGGCAATTTATCGGGATCACCGGCACCATAGGTAGTGGCAAAAGCACCATATGGCAATTGCTTGCCGGTCAACTGACCCCCCATAGTGGTTCGCTACAGTTGGGGGATCGTGCCCTTGGTGACTGGAACGAGTCGGTGATTTACACGCATACTGCATGGGTCCCCCAGGAAAACTACTTTTTCAACGATACCCTTCTATCGAACCTGAGGCTGGGCGCACCCTCAGCGGATAGGCAACGATGCATAGAAGTACTGGAACTGGTCGAACTCGGTCCTTGGGTTAGTGCCTTGCCGAATGGGTTGGAAACCGTCATCGGGGAGCGCGGGGTTCAACTGTCCGGGGGGCAGAAGCAGCGGCTTGCTTTGGCCAGAGCATGGATCAGAAACCCGGAATGGGTGATTTTGGACGATGCCCTTTCGGC
>VHBD01000217.1 GCA_016872125.1 Sphingomonadales bacterium | reverse complement strand
TGGGGGTGTTGGAGGTCGTTAGCCAGGGTATAGGGAATAACCTCGTGAATCTCGTCCACGTTCAAATCTCCTCCGGTGCCGTAATAATTTTTGAGCAGCGGGTCAAGGGCTTTGTACCAACGCCTCAAGACTTCTTCTTTGCGGGGGTCGGATGGGTCAAAGTCGATTCCTGATTTGGCCCCGCCAATGGCCGGCCCCGAAACGGTAAATTTGATTTCCATGGTTTTGGCCAAGGACTCTACTTCTCGCCGATCCAAACCACGGCGCATCCGTGTTCCACCACCGGCCGCACCACCCCGAAGGGAATTCAGTACAGCCCAGCCGCGTGCCCCAGTTGGAGCATCGTTCCATTCAAAAACAATTTCAGGAGCTTGCCGCTCAAAGGCCTGAATCCTTTCAATAACTTGACTATCAGACATAAAGAATACCCGGCGCTAAAGAGCCGGGATGCTCAAAGATAGTTCAATTAGTTTTTGCGAAGTAAATGATTTTCCAGCTCCAGGATGCGGGGAAAAAGCCCGGTGGTTTCCTTGGCCTCGTGCAGCATCCAGCTTTCACGAAAGGCCAACAAGTTGGCCCACAGATGGTGCCCTGTATTCTGGGTGTCCCCTGCCTTCAAGCTCTTGGATACAGCTTCGGAAGGGGTTTTATACACCTCTGGAAATCGAGATAACAAATGTTCAAGTAAATCCACCAGGGCGATAATTTCTCCATCGTCGGTGAGGGATTTGTTTTCCAAAATTTTGAGCGCATCCTGGGTGGAAACCTGGGCCGAACATGCTTCGTGGAGTTCGATGGCGTAAGGGAACAACTCTTCTTCTTCCAAAAGAAAATGGCAGGAAATTTCTGCGCAGAGGGTTTCGAATTCGTCCCTCAGGAGGCCAAGTTGAGGGTGGTCGGGAGGATAACCCTTGCTTTCCCAATGTTTCCACTGTTCACGAACAGGACCAATGTAGGCACCCAAAAGCCGTACATGGTCAGCCCTCAGGGCCTGAACGATCGCGACACAGGATTCCCGCTGATCAACCCGGGATGAGGGTCTGGAATCGGTTGGGGCATGAGGATCCGCCGTGGGAATCAAGAAACTAAGCAAAGTATGGGGGTTCCAGGCGACATGGTTGGCGACTTCGCCCACCGTGATGCAATCATGGACCGCAGCAGGGGGAACTCCCAAGCGCTCCAGCTCGACTCCTACGGTTGGGAACACCTTGAGGATATCGCAAATGCTGGTTTGAGGCTCCCAGGAGGGGACAAAGGGGTAGCGAGGCGTCATGAGCGGCAAACGGTCTTCTATAATGACCAAAGTCTGCCCAAAAGGTTTTGGGAATCCCAACAAAAAGATAGCCTTACCTTTGCCACTTCCCTATGGAAAGCTCCTCATCTTCTCCCGCCCCTCCCTCTCCTAACCTTTCCTCTCCAGTTTCGGTATGGCATGTTTGGGAAAGCGGCCAAGGCCCGAATGTGGTGATCCTGCACGGCGTATTTGGTTCAGGGGATAATTGGCTGACCTTGGCCCGGCGATTGGAGCACCGTTACAGGGTTTTTCTTCCCGATCAGCGCAATCATGGCAAATCCTTTCATTCGGATGATTTTGGTTATGATTTGTTGGCCGAGGATTTGAGGCAGTGGATGGATCGGATGGGCCTGGACAAGATTCACCTCGTTGGCCATTCCATGGGCGGCAAGGCGGCCATGCGCTTTGCGGCGCTGTATCCAACTCGACTTTTTTCCCTGACGATCGTGGACATTGCCCCCAAGGCCTATACCATGGATCATCACGCCAAAATGCTCGCCGCGATGCAAAACCTGGACCTGTCGGCTTGTCAAAGCCGAGGAGATTTGGATGCAGCCTTGAGGCACGATATCCCCGAACTTTCCACCAGAATGTTTGTGCTCAAGAACATAGAGCGCGATGAGCAAGGACGTTTTCGATGGAGAATTGCCTTGGGCCCGCTCAGCCTATCCTTGTCTTCCATCGGCAG
>VHBD01000216.1 GCA_016872125.1 Sphingomonadales bacterium | reverse complement strand
ATACATTGGTAACAATTTACGCAAATGCTCCGTCCGTCCCTTCATCCAGATCAAGCCGCCAACCTCTTCCTCCTCAAGCCATCGGAGAACCTGAGCATCGGCGGTATCGGACTGGGCATAGACCGGCACCACCATCAATTGACCGATTTTCTGCTTCAGGGTCATCGCTTGCATGGCCTCCTCCACGGACCAATCGGCCCACCGACTCCCCTCCGGGTCCCTAGTCGGTTCCTTGGTCTGAGCCTCAACCTTTACAGCCCAGAGCATAAGCCCCAAGGCTAACCATGCCATCACGCGCATCCTCTTGTTACGTTTATCATTCGTTGTAAATTTAAGGGCATATGGAACTCCTCTTCCTACCCTTTTTTTTGGCCATTCTCTTTGGGGGAATCGGTCGCCTCATCCATCAAGGCAATGCAGCCACTTGGCTTAACGGGTACAATACCCTTACCCCCGAAGAGCAGGCCGCATTTGATTTGACTGGTTACCTCCAATTGCAACGGCGTTTTTTTGACGGACTGGCCCTGGGTCTTTTCCTGTGGGGCCTAATTGGTGGCTTGGTTTATAGCCGCTGGGCCCCCATCCCCGAAACGATGGACGATCTGTACCGGCTTTGGTCCGTCCCTGTGACCTTGTTCTGGACCTTGGGTGGATTGGCCTGGTTTACTTGGAGATACCGCGACCGCTTACCCTCCCCTCCCGGCCAGCGTTGGTTGGCTCCTGGGCTGCTCCTCGGAGCCTTGGTCCTGGTGACGGTTTTGATGTGGGCGGGGGACCGGCCTTCGGATTTATCCATGCACTCCGACGGCCTGCGCATCAGCGGCATGTACAGCACCGATCTGCCCTGGGAAACCATTGCCTCCATCGACACCGTGGCCACCGTTCCTCCCATTCGCATCAAAATCAACGGCTTTGCCGATGGTTTTTCGGCCAAAGGGTATTTCAAAACCAAATCGGGAATCAAGGTCAAACTCTTTGTGCGTCACGACGAGAAACCCATCCTACGCATTCATCGAAAACCCGGTGCAGGCAGCAGCAACCAAACCTGCCCCATTTATTATTCCCACCAGGCTGCTTGGCACTACGAACGTATCCTTCGTGAGAAGCCAGCCTTAGCTGTGCGGCCCTAAACCACCAAGCGCCAAATCAACTTGCCCAATACAGTACCACGGGTAGGGACCCAGTTACCAGTGCTTGTGTTATAAAGTTGATTGACTATCAAGAAAAAATCTTTTCCAACAGCCGGAATTACCTGCAGTCGGAAATTAAAATTTAGCTCCTCCTGGGCTGAATTCCATTGACCCAAAAGCGACCCAAAAACCTGAGGATTCAACGCGTAGGTAATGCGGGTACCGACTAAGTTGGTCTCCAAGGACCCCAACGGCAATTCGATACGGTTATGTTCAAAGCGTAGATTAAAACCCAGGTAGCGGCTGCTCCGCCACAACAGTTCGGTTTGGGTTTGGACCGAAGTTCCATCGTAAAACTGGCCCCAAGCCCATCGGCTATCCAAAGCCAATTTTCTACCTTTGAAGGTACGCAAACGGGCCGTGGACTGACGCCACCAATACAAGCCTTCAGGAATGACCAGGTTTGGGGATAACACAAAGGGCGCCCGCAGGCCTTCGCCAACAACCCCGTGGTTTAGGCTCAAGGATTCCCCGCTTTTGGTATCCAATCCCAAAAATTGCACCGAATACTGAAAGGACTGAATTGCTCCGTTGTCGTCGTATTGGGTATGGGTCAACTGCACCGGTCGGAAATCGTATTGACGAACCCAATGCGTCAATTTCTTAGGACGGGGCCGGTAACCCAGATCCACGAATTGCTCTCGAAATCCTCGGCGTAACATCAAACCAACTTCGGGTTCAAAGGCTTCGGGGCCCCGTTGTGCGCTGGCAAAAACCGACCAACGATCGTTGGGGTAATGCACAAAAAAACGGTAGGCCGTCGCCTGCGCGTTCCATCCTTGGTCCGTAGCGTAGGTATTCAACAGGGCT
>VHBD01000215.1 GCA_016872125.1 Sphingomonadales bacterium | reverse complement strand
AACATTAGCCGCATCAAACAATAGGGGGATTAGCTCAGCTGGCTAGAGCACCTGCTTTGCAAGCAGGGGGTCATCGGTTCGAATCCGATATCCTCCACTTCTAGGATTTTCTTTCCTCTATTGCCTGCCTTGAATTCAGGTTTATTCCTTTCGATCCGTGCCATCTAAACCTTATCCATGCAGGGTTTACTTTTGTTCTACTTCCTTGTTGTGAACAATATGAAAAAAGCATTTCTTTTGGCCTGCATGTTGATGTTTGGCCTTTTTTTAACCAACGGATTGAACACGGTCTTTGCCCAGGGTTTGGGCACGTCATGGTCATCGGTGGGTTATACTCTGTACAGGTCCGACGGGAAAGCATATTTGCAGGTTGCCAAGCAGGATTTACCAGAGAAAATGTTATGGGAAAATGCAAGTTTGGCCTCTGCAGCCTTGGGCAACGGTTGGCGATTGCCAACGCGTAACGAATTGGATATGATGTACAGGCAATTGCACAAGCAGGGGAAAGGAAATTTCAAGCCGTACTGGTATTGGTCCAAATCACAGTATGTGATGCACATGCATTTCGGTAGCGGTTTTGTGAGCAATGACTTTTACAGCCAATTCAACGAGTTCAATGTCCGCGCTGTTCGTAATATCCCCTAATCTTTCATGCAAAGTTCTGTTTTTTAATTCATAACAATCGGCTTCAGACAAGGAAATGGAAATGACCAAAGATGCAAGCCTATTTTTTATGGAGGGTTGCGGACGCTGCTCCAAAGGGGGAACGTCGGAATGCAAAGTTCATCGGTGGACCAAGGAGCTTGCCTTGTTACGCCGTTGGATTTTAACGCTGGATTTCAAGGAAGAATGCAAGTGGGGAGTACCCTGCTATACCTATCAAGGACGAAATTTGGTGATGTTGAGTGCATTGAAGGATTATGTGGTTTTGTCTTTTTTGGAGGGCTCTTCTTTAAACAACCCCAGCGGCTTACTCCAAAAAGCAGGCCCCAACAGTGTTCGTGATCGCATCATTCGTTGGAATTCCATGCAGGCCCTTCAAGATTCGGAGTCACATGTTATATCCTTGTTAAAGCAACACCAATTCAATAATCCAAAATCAACTATAGGAGTCGTCCCTTCGCCAGAGGGTACTCCGGAATACCCTTTGGAATTGCAGGTTTTTTTGAAAGCAAATCCGGATATAGCCCAGGCCTTTGAAGCCCTAACACCGGGCCGACGTCGAGGGTATCTCTTGCATATTGCAGGTGCGTCGCAGGCGGCCACCCGCTTGCGGCGGATTCAAACGGCCGTTCCCAAAATTCTTGCCGGGAAAGGAATGCAGGACCTATAGGCCTGCTTATGGTTTAAATTTGCTTTCGAAGGATGCTTGGGTTGGCCCAACGTTTTCTTCGAGTGATCAAGCGGGAGTAGCTCAGTTGGTAGAGCACGACCTTCCCAAGGTCGGGGTCGCGAGTTCGAGCCTCGTCTCCCGCTCAAACCCAGTCCGCAGATAGGCCTCATGTTGAAAATTGCGTGAAAAATTAAGGGTTGGTGCAATTTTTTAGGGCGGTCCAATCCGTTGAGGAAAGGGAGGCCCAATAGGGTATTCGTTCCTGATTTTTTTGGGCGAGTTGGCGTATTTGGGACGCTCTGGCTGGTGAGGCGGGATGGGTACTGAGCCAAACGGGTGGGGCAGGGCTGCTTTTTTCTTTGGCCGCCAGGCGGTCCATAAATACGGCAAAAGCTTCGGGGTTTATGCCGGCTTTTTGGAGGTATTCAACGGCTTTGTGATCGGCCTGGGATTCCAATTTACGATCAAAGGCGGTGGAGGTGAGCATACGGGCCAAATCATGAATTCCTGAATGACCTAATCCTAAACCACCGCTAATCCAAGCCATCAAAAGACTTAATCCCGCCTCTTTGATAATTTTTTGGCGTACGTGACTTAATTCGGCATGGGCCAATTCATGGGCCAAGACACCAGCAACCTCATCCGGTCCCTGGGCACTTTGGAGGAGACCGCTCTGAACG
>VHBD01000214.1 GCA_016872125.1 Sphingomonadales bacterium | reverse complement strand
CTTCCTGTTCAAGTCTTTGTGGAACTTACCTTGGCCGTCCAAGAAGCGCTTTCCCCGGAAGGTTAAATACCATCAAAGCCATGAACATTCAGCGTGTTATGATTCTGGACGAGGTTCATCCTTGCCTCGAAAGTCATTTGCTCAAAACCGGTTTATTTGAGATTCTGGATTATGCCAAGGCCGGGCCTGAAGAAATTATCCAAAGACTTGCTTCAACCGAAAATCCAATCCATGGCGTGGTCGTGCGCTCCAAGCTCAAACTGGACGCGCAGATTCTAAATGGCGCCAAGACCTTGCAGTGGATCGCGCGGGCCGGATCGGGGCAGGATGGGATTGATGTTGAATTTGCCCAGCACAATAACATCACCTTGATTCACGCCTCCGAAGGCAATCGTTTGGCCGTTGCCGAACATGTGACCGCTATGATTTTGGCTTGGCTCAACCGCCTGGTCTCGGGTCATCAACAAATCCAAGAGGGGATATGGGATAGGGAGGGAAATCGAGGTAACCAGTTGGCCGGCACCACCGTAGGGCTCATCGGTTATGGTCATAACGGGTCCCAAACAGCGCAAATCTTGGCGGCCTTGGGTTGCAAGGTCTTGGTCTATGACAAATACCGAAGCGATTACATCCCTGACTATTCCGGACTGATTCTGGAATCCACCATGGACCAAATCTACCAAGAGGCCCAGATCCTCACCCTGCATATTCCTCTGGCCGAGGATACCCTAAACCTGGTGGACTGGGACTTCTTGGCTCGTTTTCGTCGCTTGCAGCTCTTGGTCAATGCCGCTAGAGGACCCATCGTTTCTTTGCCTGACCTACTACTAGCCCTTGATCGCAAACTCCTTGAGGGAGCCTGCCTGGATACCTTGCCCATCGAAGACCCCCAAGGCTGGGACCAGGAAACCATGAGCAGCATCTTGGCCCATCCTCGCCTCCTCCTCAGCCCCCACGTGGCGGGTTGGACTGTCGAATCTTACCGAGGGATTTCGGAAGTCTTGGCCCAAAAAATCCTGGCCCATCTGGAAGAACAAGGCCCTGTCTAAAACCCTGTGAACAGACCCTTAACAAGGCTTCCATAATTTTACCGTAAATTCGTGGTATGCCTGAATCTCAACGCAACGTTCTCAAAACCAAAGTGCATGACGCTGATGTTTTGGCATTTATAGAATCCTTTGCCACCACCGACCAAAAACGCCAGGACAGCCTGGACCTGATTCATCTGATGTCCAAAGTAAGTGGATACCCTCCTAAAATGTGGGGTGCCAGCATAATCGGTTTTGGCGCCTATCATTACAAATCCGAAAAAAGCCGTCAAGAGGGGGATTGGTTCCTGGTAGGATTTTCGCCCCGTAAGGCCGCCATATCCCTCTACGTTTATACCGGTTCCCCGGAGCACGCGGTTCTTTTGGAAGGACTGGGTAAATTTACAGCCGCCAAAGCCTGCTTGTATATCCAAAAATTAGCCGAAATTGACCAAGCGGTTTTGACCAAGCTCATGAATACAACGATTGCATTGCTCCAAAAGAAGTATCACTAGCAAAATGCCACTCATCTTGAAGTCTAATATTTGGCAATTTTTCTCCGTAAATGCCTATTTGTTGTTATGCTTATTTTATATGAGCAAGGCACAAATGCCCGCCGGTCGTATTCTGGCAGGATATTATCATAATTGGAATACCACATCTGCTCCTCATGTTCCTCTGAATCAGTCGCATAGTGCGTATAATCTTATTCATGTTGCCTTTGCCACTCCTATCCATGGAACATTGTACAAAATGGAATTCAATCCTGTAATGTACAGTCCTACGAATTTCAAAGCACAAATTCAAACGGTACAAGCCACCGGCAAAAAGGTTTTTATCAGCCTTGGTGGAGGGCTGCACCCGGTGCGCATGGTAAATCTTGCCCAGAAAGACACCTTTGTGAATACCATGTCAGCCATTTTGGATTATTACGGATTTGATGGTATCGATATTGATTTTGAGGGAACTTCGTTATTAGCCGTAGGCAACA
>VHBD01000213.1 GCA_016872125.1 Sphingomonadales bacterium | reverse complement strand
GGTACATTTCCGCGGACAGCTTGTACAAACCTTATGATTCCTCCGCATTGTACACGCCTATTTTCCAAACGATCAAGGATTCTTGCTATGTGGTTAAGTTCAAGACATTGTGGATGACGGATTTCTTTGCGAACGACACCACCACGCGGCCACTGCATGGGGATGGTGGAACCCTAGAGTATTCCACCGACGGGGGCGTCAGGTGGAATTCCTTCGGGTACCTGGATACGTTGACGAACGAATGGTACAACGCCATTGTTCAGGCTTTGGCGGTATTCAATTCGCAACAAAACATTGTTGGTTTCGGGTGGTCCGGTGTGTCTCCCTCGCTCTATGTGCCCATGCAACAAATATTCAATACCACCGACAACGCCCAGGTCATTTTCCGTTTCCGTTTTGGTTCGGATTATGCCTTCCAGGGGGAGGGTTGGTCCATTGATGATTTTTGCTTCGAATTACTCCCAGGCCCCTGCGAAGTGGTCTCGGTACCCGAACTCGGCGATATGGGCTTGGTACTCTCCCAGAATTTCCCTAATCCTGCCTCGGATTTAACCACGGTAGCCTATTATTTGCCCAAAGGCGGTAAGGCCAGGCTTGAATTGCGAGACCTCTACGGCAGGCCGGTGTGGGGGCGTTCGTTGGGCCTGCAGGAGGGGGGATGGTACAAGGAGGGCATCGAAACTTCATCCCTTGCTCAGGGTCTCTATTATTATACCTTGACCTTTGAAGGTCGTAAATTGACCAAAAAGCTCTTGATTTCCCGCTGATCACCCCTATATTTGCGCTCTTCAAAAGTAAACAGCATGAAAACCAATACCCATCCCGAGAATTACCGTATCGTGATATTCAAGGACATGTCCAATGAATACATGTTTTTGGGGAAATCCTGCGCGGAAACGCGCGAAACCCTTAAGTGGGAAGACGGGAATGAATACCCCCTGGTTAAGCTCGATATTTCCCATAAATCACACCCTTTCTATACGGGGAAACAGGTTCTTGTGGATACTGCGGGACGTGTGGACAAATTCAAGCAACGCTATAAGCGCTAAAATGCGTAATTGCATTCATTGGACTAAGCCCGAGGTGAAAACTTCGGGCTTGTTTTTTAGGGTCCTTGCCGTTATTCTATGGACTTGGGGTACATCGTATGCCCAAGGATTGCGAAGGGATACGGTGACCGTGATGATGTACAATATGCTGTATTATGGGGTAAATACCTCCTTTTGCACCAGCTCCAACAACAGCGTCACAGCCAAAAACGCGGGTTTGATGACCTTGTTCAATTATGTGCGACCGGATCTATTGGGGGTATGCGAAATGAGTTCTGTTTCCTCCGTGAATTTGGGTCTTCTTAACAATGTATTGAACAGCGGCGGTCGTAGCGGCTACCTACGCGCCAATTTAATGAACCCTTCGGGTTCGGACATCGTTGCCTTATTGTATTACAATTCCGCCAAATTCGGAATGCATAGCCAGACGCCCATTAGCACCCAAGGCCGGGATATTGCTTGGTACAGGCTCTTTCATAAGCCTATTCCTGCAAGCGGTGACACGACCTTTTTGTATGTAGCCGTAGCCCACCTGAAGGCAGGCGGGACATCGTCGGATATAACACAACGTGGACAGGAAGCAGGCGCTTTGGTGCAATACATGCGGGCTAACCGCTTCAGAGGCAATTTGTTGGTCATGGGTGATCTGAACGTAAGCGCCTCATCGGAACCCGCATATGATAGCTTAACCAATGCGGCTTCCGTCTTGAATCAGAGGCTCAAGGACCCGGTGTCCAGGCCTGGATCATGGAGCGGAAACTCGAGTTTTGCCCTATGGCATACGCAATCACCCAGGACAGCTTCCAATGGATGCGCAACAGGAGGGGGTATGGATGATCGTTACGATCATATTCTCTTGAACGATTGGGCGATGGGTGATTCTGCCCAGATCAAATATGTACCTGCTTCATTCCGAATTCCCGGTAATGACGGTAATCGATTCAATGGGAGCGTGAACGGCACATTCAATGCCTCGGTACCTGTGGCCGTGGCCAATGCTCTGCATGAAATTT
>VHBD01000212.1 GCA_016872125.1 Sphingomonadales bacterium | reverse complement strand
TGGCCGGGCGCTTTACGCTGATTGCAGGGAATTTGCGAATCCGCGATACGGTGGTTCAGTTGGCTGGTCAAGAGGGGGACATGCATCTGCCTCTCCAAGCCGCCATGGGCTATTGGGTCGAAAATGCAGGGAAATCAGGCTTTGGCTTGGAGGGAATCTATGAACCGCTCTCCAGGTGGAGGGTGATGGGCATCGCAGATTCCATGCAAGACCGCTGGACCCTCAAAGTGGGGGGTTATTGGGTGGCCAAACCTTCGGGGAATCGGGCCACCGACCAGTTCATTTACCGTTCTGGGTTAAGGTTCAGCCCTGGCGGTCTTCGACTTCGGGATCGTTCCATCCACGAAATGGCCGTGTATGCAGGGATTGGGGTTCCCCTTCGTCGTTCGGCATCCGTACTCAATTTGGGGTTGGAGCTGGGTCGATGGGGGAGATTGGACCAAGGCCTGGTTCAGGAGGATTTTGTGCGGGTTAATCTCACTTTAAATCTCAATGACCGATGGTTTATTCGGAGGGTCTACGATTAATTTCGCCCTTCTTTAAATCACCTACCTTCAACGAATTGTATTTAATAAATCTATAAATAATCATGACCATGTACGATTCGCGCAGCATTCTTTTACCCCTCCAAGCAAGGATCCGTCCGGTGCTGCTTAGCGCCTTCTTCATCGTTTGGATGGCCTTAAACATTTGGCAACCCGGGATTGCTCAAGCCCAGGCCGATTGCTCCAAGAAATGGGGGGTTGATAGCGTCGAAACCATCAAGAATATTTCCTTGTACCGGGAATTTTTCAAACAGAAGAATTTTACCACTGCCCTTGAGCCATGGAGGTATGTTTTCTTCCAGGCTCCATGCTCCAGGGAGCAGACCCATATCGATGGAATTGCTATGTTCAAAGATGCGTTGAAGGCTCAGAAGGACTCTACTCTTCGAACAACGATTCTGGACACCTTGTTGATGATTTATGATGCGAGGGCTAAGTTTTTCCCAAAAAGCGCCTCCAATGCCTTAGGTCGCAAAGCGGTGGACATGCTCGACTATATTCCGGGGCAGAATCGCCGTATCCGCGAAGCTTTTGAAGCTGCGGTCGCCGTAGGCGGGAATGCAACGGAGCCTTTCATTCTCGGTTATTATTTCAAGGTCGGGATCAAAGATTTCAAAGCAGGGGTTATCGATCAGGCGGCTATTTTCAGCCTTTACAATCAATTGGTAGGAATAGCCGATGCGAATTTGGCCAGAACAGATTTGGATTCCACCAAGCGCCAGCGATTTGTCGAAAACAAGGCGGCACTGGATGCAGACTTATCCATCTCCGTGATCGAAAATTGCGAACAAATTTTTAGCGCCTTTGAGAGCAAATTCAACGAAGGCACTGTAGACAAGGCCCTTAGGGATTTGATTTATACCCAACTTCGGCTCAAGAATTGCAAGGAGTCTGCGTTTTACGAGAAGGTCGCGATCAGCAAACAAAGTGATGATCCAAGCCCTGTGTTAGGAATTGAATTGGCGCGCCGCTTCCACAAATCCGGTCGTAACAAAGAGGCAGATCAATATTATCAAAATGCACTGAGCTTGGTGACCGATGACTCCATCAAGGCCCAATACACCTATGATTATGCGGCCTTGTTCAGCGAGGACAAGCAATTTTCAAAGGCCAGAGATTTGGCATTGCAGGCCCATGCTTTGAGACCCACCTGGGGTAAGCCTCTGATCTTCATTGGGAATTTGTATGCCTCCAGTTATATCGAATGCGGTGGTGGTGGCATTGCTGCGCAGGCTGTTTACTGGGCTGCTGTCGATAAGTTTCGAGTCGCCGCCAAGGCCAATCCAGCGTTGCAAGAAGCATGTGATCAACTCGTCAGCAAATACAGCGGGTATTTCCCAAGCAAGCAAACCTTGTTTTTCAACAAACCTCCGTTTAATGTGGGGGATGCTTATCGAGTTGGCTGCTGGTTGAATGAGATTACCACCGTCCGCTCATCGGACTAACGTATCGGGCGTTTATGTCGGCGAAAGGTTTATTCCATACGCCTATGTGCTGGACATGGATAGGAATGATCTGGGCGGTTACCGCTTGTTCGGATTCAAACCAGGGAGCAGAGCGATTCAAAATCAAGCCTGAGGTTGGGGTGGATCGAATGGAGCGGGTGGATTTGTGGTTTTATCAAAGCGGTTTCGAAAAGGCGCACCTGAAGGCAGGGG
>VHBD01000211.1 GCA_016872125.1 Sphingomonadales bacterium | reverse complement strand
GTTTTCATTCCGCCGCGGAAGGTGTAGAGCCAGATGAGGGCGACCGTGACCGTGACGGTCAGCCAAAAGGGAAGGCCCAAGGGGCCCAATACCAATTGATCCAAGATCATGGATACCAGATAGAGCCGGAACGAAGAACCGATGGTGCGCGATAGGATGAAGAAGGCGGCGCCGGTATAATGCGTCGAGGGCCCAAAGCGTAAGCGGAGGTACCCGTAGATGCTGGTCAAGTTGAGCCGGTAATAGAGGGGCAAGAGACCGTGGATAATGACCTGGTACCCTACAAAATAACCGAGCACCAACTGGAAATACGAAAATCCGTTGTTACCTGCCGCTGCCCCTACAGCCCCCGGGACGGAGACAAAGGTGACGCCGGACAGCGAAGCGCCAATCATCCCGAAGGCGACCAAATACCAGGGCGCCTGCCGGCCTGCGACGAAGAAGGATTGGTTGTCCTGAGAGCCGCCGGTACGCCAGGCCACGAGGACCAGCATACCGAAGTAGGCGATGATAAGACCGAGGACGAGGTAGGGGGACAAGGTTAGGATCTTGGTTTCAAAGCGTAGGGCTAGGGCGAAGTTAAACCGCGGGGGGTGCTATTTTTGGCGACGATGAATCTGGGCTCACAATTGGTGCAGGATGCGGTGGATGCCTTTGCAAAGTTTCCGGGCATAGGACGCAAATCGGCCTTGCGATTGGTGCTGCACCTTCTGAGAAAGAATCCCGCGGAGGCCAAGGGTTTGGGGGATGCTCTTCACAAACTGGTGGATCAAATACGGTACTGCGAACGCTGTTTTCATTTCAGCGACCATGCGCTATGCTCGGTCTGCGCCAACCCAAAGCGCCAGCATGAAACCGTATGCGTTGTCGCCGATCCACGGGATTTGATGGCCATTGAATCCACGGGGCAATACAACGGGGCCTATCATGTTCTCGGTGGCCTGATTGCTCCCCTCGAAGGGGTGCAGCCGGAGCATTTGCAGATCGAGTCCTTGATCGCCAGGGTTCAGCAAGGCGGAATCTCCGAGGTTGTGCTGGCCTTGAATTCCACCCACGAAGGGGAAACCACGGCCTTCTACCTCTCTAGCAAATTATCCGGAACCGGGGTGCGACTAAGCACTTTGGCAAGAGGGGTCGCGGTAGGGGCCGAATTGGAATACGCCGATGAGCTGACCCTGGCCAAATCCATTGCCGAGAGGGTACCCTTCAAAGCCTAGGTTGGAGGCCTATTTCTTTGCACTCCCCAAAAAGCAACGTTTGCTGGGTTGAAAATGGGGCTTGATCTTGTATATTTGCGGTCCTTTGAAAGCAGAGGGGCCCCGCGAGGGGTCTTTCGGCCCACTCCAAGGATCATTTTAATCGTTTTTCAATTCAAATAAGTGGATACGTTAAGTTTCAAAACTGTCTCTGCCAACCGTCAAACGGTTGTGAAGAAGTGGTACGTCGTGGACGCCAACTCAGAGATTGTGGGACGCCTGGCCACCGGTATTGCCTCCGTTCTTCGGGGCAAGCACAAGCCCAGCTACACCCCACACGTAGACTGCGGGGACAATATCATTGTCATCAACGCAGACAAGGTGAGATTTTCAGGCCAGAAAATGGGGGTGAAAGATTATTTCTTTTACTCCGGATACCCCGGCGGTAAGCGCCTGGAGACGGCCAAGGATCTGATGAAACGCCGCCCGACCTACGTGCTGGAGAAAGCTGTCCGTGGCATGCTCCCCAAAAATCGCCTGGGTCGTGAAATGTTTCGCCATCTGCATGTCTATGCCGGTGCGGAGCATCCCCATGGCGCTCAGAATCCCGAAAATCTAACCTTTTAATTCATGCCGCATACCAACACCATCGGTAGGAGGAAAACTGCCATCGCCAGGGTTTATGTAACCCCGGGCACCGGCAGCATCACGGTCAATGGCCGTCCCTACAACGAGTATTTTCCTCTCGAAACCCTTCAGCAGAAGGTCAACAAAGCTTTTGCAGCCACACAGAGCCTTAACCAATACGATGTCAAAGCGAATTTGACAGGGGGCGGTGTCTCTGGACAGGCGGATGCCTTGTTGCTCGCCTTGGCCCGTGCCTTGAACGAAATGAATCCCGATTTCCACGCCCCGCTCAAAGCCGAGAAGCTTTTGACCCGGGATCCCCGTATGGTGGAGCGCAAGAAATTCGGCCGTCGTAAGGCTCGTCGTCGTTTCCAATTCAGCAAACGTTAATCGGAGGAAAGACCATGGCACAAGTAA
>VHBD01000210.1 GCA_016872125.1 Sphingomonadales bacterium | reverse complement strand
AAATTCCAAGGAGCTTGGACTTAGCCTTTTGCCCCGAAGGGCTCTACGCCTTGGAATGGCAGAATGCCCTGGGCCAACGATCCTTGGTGAGGCTGATCAAGAAGCCTTAAGCGATGGGTTACCTTTCGAACGGGTCTTGTTTGGAAGGGAACTTGTTTAGAAGGGATATTGTCCTTTTTCCAACACAAAACTGGCCACGTTTCTCCGAAGATTCTTGAGGTTGACCGAGCTTGTTTTGGTAAAGCGCCGCAGGCCCATGAGCATCATTTTTTGTTCATCGTTATCGGGCAAGGCTTGAATAACTTCTCTGCCAGCAATCAAGCATTTTTCGGCCGCATGATGGGCTTGCAGGGTAATCAGCGTAGCCCAAAGCGTCTTTTCCTGGTCGCTCAAGCGCTCTTGGATTCGTTGGGTTTTGAGCAAGGCGGATTCCAGGACATAAACCTCCATGGCCATATCCGCCATACGCATCAGGGCTTCTTGTTCCTCGGCCAAAGCCGTACCGTAATGCTGTACGGCAGCTCCAGCGACCAGCAGGCCGGCTTTTTTGAGTTGCTTGAGCACCTTGGTTTCGGGAGCCAAGTAATCGGTGGGTTCTTCAGCGCCAAAGTCCGGAATCTCCATGAGTTCACCGGCGACTTTACGGGCAGGACCCAAAAGATCCACATCGCCTTTGAGGGCTTTTCGTAACATCATATCGACAATGAGCATGCGGTTGATCTCGTTGGTGCCTTCGTAGATTCTGGAAATTCGGGCATCTCGGTAGGCAGCCTCCATGGGCGCATCGGCCGAGTAGCCCATACCTCCATAGATCTGAACACCTTCGTCCGCCACCATGGCCATCACCTCGGATCCGTAAACCTTGAGAATGGCGCACTCCACGGCAAATTCTTCGAGGCCTTTGAGTTTGGCTTCGGCTTCGGATTTGCCTTCCGCCATAAGGGCATATTGGAGTTTTTCGATAGCATCCCCTGCCCGGTACAAGGCAGCATCGGTCGCATAAACCAGTGCGGTACAACGGGCTATTTTTTCTTGGATGGCGCCGAAAGTACCAATGGACTTGCCAAATTGATGCCGCTCATTCGCATAGCGACTTATCAAGCCAATTACCTTGAAGGCAGCACCGTTGGTGGCGGCCGCTAATTTGATACGCCCGGCATTCAGCACATTGACAGCGATTTTGAATCCGTCCCCACGCTGCCCCAACATTGAATCCACCGGAACTTGGACTTTATCGTAAAAAACCTGACGGGTTGAAGAGGATTTGATGCCCATTTTGTGTTCCTCGGCATTCATCGTCAAGCCCTGCACATCATCCAAGTGAAAGACAAAACAGGATATGTTTTTGTCGTTTTCGATACGGGCAAAAACAATAAAGACCTGTGCAAATCCGGCATTCGAAATCCATATTTTTTGGCCCGTGATTTCGTAATGTTGTCCATCCGCCGTAAGTACGGCCGTCGTTTTTCCGGAATTGGCGTCGGAACCTGCACCCGGCTCGGTGAGGTTGTAACACGAGATCCATTCCCCCGATGCAATCTTTCCCAAAAATCGTTCTTTGATGGCTGCTGATCCGTAATACTGGATGGGTAAGGTCCCTATACCGGTATGGGCACCAAAGGCGGTCGCCAAGGACCCGGTCATGCTGGAAATTTCTTCACAAATCAGCATGGACACATTAAATCCCATGCCCAAGCCGCCGTAGGCCTCGGGCACCGAAAGGCCCAGGAGACCCAATTGGCCGGCTTTGCGCATAAGGTCTTCGACCAAAGGGTAATCGCCCTGTTCGAAGCGATGCAAGTGCGGCTCAACTTCGGTTTTCATAAAGTTGGAAGCAGCCTGAAACATCATTTTTTGTTCCTCGCCAAAATCTTCACGTACAAAAATTTCATCGGGAGTAGGATCGTAGACGAGAAAGTGTCCACCACGACGGTACGATTTGGAATCCATAACAATAGGTTTTAGGAAGAAAAGGTTTCAAAAATCCCTGCAACCCCTTGCCCACCACCCACACAGGCGGTGACCATGCCATAACGTTGTCCTCGTTGACGCATTTCGTGGAGGAGTTGCAAGCTAAGTTTGGCGCCGGAGCAACCCAAAGGATGGCCCAGCGCTATGGCGCCACCGTTGAGATTGACACGCTCGGGGTTTAGGTCCAGTTGACGAATGACGGCCAGGGATTGGGCCGCAAAGGCTTCGTTGAGTTCGATTTGATCCAGGTCTTGGAGACGTAGGCCGGCCTTAGCCAAAGCCAAAGGAACCGCC
>VHBD01000209.1 GCA_016872125.1 Sphingomonadales bacterium | reverse complement strand
TGGCCCTTCCCTTGGGGACTTACCTGGTCCTCCACAGTTCCTACGGCTTGTACGGTATGTGGATGGCCTTGGCCGGTGGACTGCTTCTGTCGGCCATCTTCCTGATCCTGCGCTTTCTGCACCTGACCTCTGGCACGGTGCCCAAGGCCCCCGATTCGGTATGACCTACCCTTGGTTGGTCCAGGTCCTTGCTCATACGCTCTGAAGGGTCCAATGGCGGGTTTATGGTCTCCAAAACAGCTTTTGAATGTACATTTGCGGCGGAGAGATGGCAGAGTGGTCGATTGCGGCGGTCTTGAAAACCGTTGACTGTAACAGGTCCGGGGGTTCGAATCCCTCTCTCTCCGCATCCCAAGCGAATCGGCCCGAAAGGGCCGTTTTGGTTTGGTGGGACGAAGGAAACTTGTTTCAAAAGGACCACCAACCAAAGCGGTCGGCTAAGCCGACGATTCGCGAGAGTTATTGTAGGTCCTCCCCTCGGGATGTCCGAGCGCAGCGAGGACCATCCCTCGACAAAATCTTGAAACATATAGGCCAGGAACGAAGTTCCGGCATGGGCTGCTAATTCGACCCTACCAACCCCGCCATTCCTTGGGCCGCTAACCAACCGGTGCTCCACGCAGCCTGAAAATTAAAGCCCCCCGTGACCCCATCTATGTCCATAACTTCGCCCGCAAAATAGAGATTCGGGACCCGCTTGCTTTGCATATCGGTCAAATTCACATCGCCCAAATGCACCCCACCAGCCGTCACAAATTCTTCTTTGAAGGTGGTTTTTCCTTGCGCTTGGTAGGTGTCGTTCGCCAAGAGCGCCGCGAAGCGATTGACCTCTTTTCGACTCCATTCCGACCAACGCTTGGAAGGATCCAAGTCGGCTTTATCGAACAGGTAACGCACCAAGCGAGCTGGTAAACCTAAAGCCAAATTGCCTACGGCCACGGTCGCTCCATGCGCTTTCTGTTGTTTTAACAAGTGTTCTCGAATCTGATCTTCGTGGAGGGCGGGCAACCACTGAACCGAGAAATCAAATCGATATTGGCAGGCATTCAATTCCCTGGCAGCCAAGGCGGATAAGCGCAAAATAGCGGGACCGCTGAGCCCCCAATGAGTGATCAACAAAGGACCGGTGCTTGACCTCTTGAAGGCGGGTAAACGTACTGTGGCTTCCGGTACCGATACCCCCATCAATTCGGTGATGGGGTTTTGAGGCAAATTGAAAGTAAACAACGAGGGTACGGGGGGAACAATCCGATGGCCCAGGTCCTCCAACCATCGGTAGGCCTCCCCTTTGGGATGTCCCCCGGTGGCCACCAGCAATTTCCCGCAATGCGCGGTGCCTCCGAGACCTTCCATAACAAATCCTTTCTCCACCGCACAGATCGTTTCGAAATGGGTGTTCAGCAAAACCCCCACCCCGTATTTCTCGGCCTCGGCGAGCAAACAACCCGCCACCGTCTCCGATCGATCGGTCACGGGAAACATACGGCCATCCGCTTCGGTTTTGAGGGCTACCCCCCGCTGCTCAAACCAATGAATCGTATCCTGAGCACCCCAACGTGCAAAGACCTGTCGTAATCCTTTACCACCCCGCGGGTAATTCCCCACCAAAATTCCCGGCTCCAAACAATGATGGGTCACATTGCATCGACCCCCTCCGGAAACCAAGACCTTGGAAAGAACCTTGGACGATTTTTCGACCAAGGCAACGCGTAGACCTCGATTCAACCTCGCCACATTGACCGCCGCAAAAAATCCTGCAGCACCCCCGCCCAATACCAGGATATCGACCTTGAGGTTCATCTTTCCAAGTGCACCCATTCTTAGTGCACACGAACCACCTGCTCCAGAGGAACCCGAAATCGAGGCCCCCACACGCCGGCTTCGGTCCCCAATCCCACGGCGATGGCCATGTTGATTTCGGCCCCACGAGGCAGACCCAAAAATTTCCGAACGCGGACCCGGTCCAAGCCCTCCATGGGGCAGGTATGGAAACCCTCTGCGGCGACCGATAACATAAAAGTTTGGGCGGCTAAGGCGCAAGACTTATGCGCAACAATCCGCTGTTCGGCCTTGCCCCCGGGTCGGTAAAAGGGTTTGAAGGCACCCATCACCCACCCCAAAAGCCAGCGGACTGCGTGCATGATCCCCAGTGGGTCGTTGGTGTACAAAAAAGGGATGAGCTTGCCGTAGTAGCGGAGCCCAGCCTTTTGACCGTTGTTGGAATCCCCCTGAATACTGTTCTGGACTTGTTGAAGATTCCACGCGGCACGGCTTTTCCATAAATCCTGACGCGTCACAAAAATCA
>VHBD01000208.1 GCA_016872125.1 Sphingomonadales bacterium | reverse complement strand
TGAATACCACCAAATCAACCTTGGCCATGCCGAGTTTGAGCGCTTCCAGCATTTCATCTTCACGATCCCTCACGGTCCATTTACTGACTAGCTCCAGACCCGCAGCGGCAAAGGCTTGACCCAGGCACGACGCGTTGGTGTCCACCACCTGCCCTAACAAAATTTCGTCACCCACGACGACCAAAATTGCTTTCATTGCACCAAAGCGGCAAAGTAAATGCCAAGCAGGCCTTGGAATAGCTTGTTTGGAAATTATACTTGACCAATGAAATGGCGTATCACTTTGCTAAGCTTCATCCTGTTGATTTTGATTGCCAAAGTCCAGGCCCAAACATCTCCCGACCTCACCCGAACCTGCGCCCCGGTGGCCGGTGATAGCCTTCGCTACTACCTCGCCCCCAACCCGCTCTCCTTTGCCCCCTTGTTGACCCAAAGTGGGCCTGCACGAACCTGGAATCCAGGGTCTGCCTTGCTCTCCGAACAAAGCAAAGTGGACCTTTACCAAAACGCAACCCAAACGCCCTATTTCCTGCTTTTTGGTAATTATGGCCGCAAAATCGCCGATAGCAGCAGTCTTTTTGAATTTTTGGGACTGCCCCCCATCCCGGGCGTGGATTCCTTGAATTTACCGCTGACCAACCTCTATGAGTTTTATAACTTGAACAATAACCGATGGGCCAAGACCGCTCAAGGCATAGGCTTGTTCGGTTTGCCTCTACCGATTTTTTACAGCGATGCCGATGAGATTTTGAATTTTCCCCTTCGATACAACGAAAGGGATACCAGCACTTTTGCCTTTGAAATCAATGTCCCTACCCTGGCTCAAATATCCAGGAGTGGACGACGCATTAGCCATGCGGATGCTTGGGGGACCTTGACGACACCCTACGGCACCTTCAATTGCTTGAGGGTGCGAAGCAGAACCAGCATTCAAGACAGCATCGCCATCAGCGGTTCTGCGCCGATTGGCCTACCCGCGCGCAATGAAATTGAAACCTCTTGGTACACCAACGAGGGCGGGAATCGAGGCCCCGTTCTGCAGATTATCGAAAGAGGGGTCCTTTTCTTTCCACCTACTATTCAAGAGGTCCGTTACAGGGACCGATATCGGGCACCCAAGCCCCCGCCACCGCCGCCTTTGACCGATCCGGGGGATGTGGTCCTCTACCCCAATCCTTGTCAAAATACGCTTTATCTGGGATTGCACCCCTTGGATCCTTGCAGCAGGATTTCCTTTACGGATATGCATGGCAGAATCGCTTTGGACCTAGGCAATCCAGGCTCTCAAATCGAAAATCTTCCTTTGCTTTTAGCCCCCGGTTGTTACCAAGTCCAATTGGAAGCCCAATACGGAAACTACTCCAAAAGATTATTGGTAATTCCTTAATTACAGGATATTACTGTATATACGCTTGAGTAATAGTTCAAGCATTTCCCTTTCTTCTCCTGCCAAATTCTCCCACAAAGGAAGCAAAGCCAAACGAACCGGTTGGGCCACAAGGTCCAGCATTTTTTGACCTTCTTCGCTCAAATAAATCCGCTTGATCCGGGTATCGAGCTCTTGGCTGTCCCGGAGTTCTTTTGCGGGAATTCGGGTAATCCACCCTTTGCGAAGCAGGCTTTGGACCATTCGAGTGGTGCTGGAACGGTCACGACCTAAAGCACGCGAATAGATTTCTTGGTATTGCCCTGGCCTCTCCCTGACCAAATCCAAAAAGCGAAATTGCTCGGCATTGAGGGAAACGCCGGCATCCCTAAAGGCCTGATCCAGGCGAAGCCCATAGGCGTTCCAAATTTTGCCCATCAAGTGCAACAGAGCCTCTCGATCCAACATGATGCAAACCTACGCTTAAGATGGATTAACGAGGCAGAGCATGCAATTCAGGCTATTTTTGAGCCACACAACCGCAATCGCCTCTATGGAAATCCTGATCATGACCACACAGCTCATTTTGGGCCTATGCCTCCTCGTTCTTTTGCACGAATGGGGGCATTATTATGCTGCCAGAATCTTTGGGATTAGGGTTGAGAAATTCTATGTTTTTGTGGACGCATGGGGTAAGAAGCTGTTTTCGTTTCGCCGAGGGGATACCGAATTTGGTTTGGGCTGGCTACCCATCGGGGGTTATGTCAAAATTGCAGGGATGGTGGACGAATCGGTGGACAAGGACCAATTGGCCGCTCCCCCCAAACCCGATGAATTTCGTTCCAAGCCTGCTTGGCAGCGCCTCATTGTGATGATCGGAGGGGTTACGGTCAATGCCATCCTGGGAATATTCTTGTTTGCCATGATCTTGTGGTATTGGGGTGAACAGAAAACGCCTA
>VHBD01000207.1 GCA_016872125.1 Sphingomonadales bacterium | reverse complement strand
GTATCCGTCGGGAACATCGCACAGGCATAAGCGAAATCCTGCCAAACCATCATCCCTTTGCGATCGCAGAGATCCATTAGCGCATCCGATGCATAGTGCCCGCCTCCCCAGATGCGAATCAAGTTCATCCCCGCATCAAGGGCCAGATCCAGCAACCTGAACGTCCGGGCCGTGTCGGACATCAGGGGCCACAGGTCATGGGGCACCCAATTGGCTCCACGGATATAGCAATATTGACCGTTAATCCTGAATTGAAAAGACCTACCCAGGGAATCCGGCTCTTGCAGCACTTGAACCGTCCGAATCCCAAAGCGCAGGGAGTCTTCCAACAATACTTTCCCACCTATGTCCTTCAAGAGGAATTGGGCATGATGCAAATAGGGCTCCCCCATTCCCACCGGCCACCAAAGTTGGGGATCGCGCAATTCAAATTCAGGATGATCCGGCGTACCCTCAGCGGACCAACCCTGACCCTGTAGCGACCACTGCAGGCCTTTGGATCCCGTACCGGCCAAGTCCCATGCTTCCAAGCCCTCAACACGCAAACGCGCTATCCGGTTGTGGTCACCCAATCCAAGGGTGCGAACACGCAACGGGACCTGTTTACTGCTTGAAGGCTTGGAGCTGGCCACCAATTCGATACGCCCGGTGATGCCCACCGACGGCATGGCTTTGGCCCAATCCCAACCGAATTGATAGGCCGCTTTACGCGAATGCAACCAAACCCCTCCAGGAAGAGGATAAGGTTCGCGCATTGCTTGTTTGGCCACTTCGGGCAGGGGGGGCTTCAGCACAATAAGCAATTCGTTGACACCGGACTTAAGGAAGGACTTCACTTTTCCTGAAACCTTGTCTTTGGCAAATAAATTCAGACAGTATGTTCGATGAGGATTGGAAAAGTTCCCCAAAGGCTCACCGTTCAGGAAGACGGAAGCATAGGTATCCAGGCCATTGACCAGCAATTGGCAACTTGGTTCGTAGCGCAGGGAACGGCTATCCCCCATCAAGTTGGAAGCATGGAATTCTGCCTTGTAAACCCAGGTGCAGTCGCTGACCCAACCCAAAGCATCTGCGTTTCGACCCCAATACGGATGAGGAATTTTTCGTTGTTGGAACAAATCCATGACGACCGAACCCAATGGGCCAGCGCCAGACATCTCCATCCCTCCCCTCATCGGAAGTTTACTTGGCAGTAGCGGCAGCCATTGCTCCCAACCCTGGGCACGCAATGACCACACCACCGAAGATTGGCGCAAATCCCACTTCTGGTAATCGGCATCGATTAAACTATTAGCGTAAAGTCTTGCACACCATACCCCTAACAACAAAGTGAGCCAAACCTTAAAATAGCAGAGCCAATGAAGGAACACAAACCTTAGGCCATGCATAGTGCTATGAATTCGTCCAAGGAGACAGGGTTCATCAAATCCGAAGAAGCCTCTAAACAAGAGCTATGAACCCCCCCCCTGGGCCATAGTTCCAGGTTGGGGTAGATGCGCTTGAGTTCCACAACATGGGCGGCCCTGAGGCCTCCCCCTGCGAGGATCTCGAGTTGAGGATAGGCGGCTTGCCAAGCCATCAATGTGGACCAACCTTGCCTAGCCGTCGCTTGACCCCCGGAGCTAAGCACTCTGCGAAACCCCAGGGCCTGCAATACATTGAGGGCTAAGAAGGGATTGGGCAGTCGGTCAATGAGGCGATGATAGACCCATTCCCTGGCAGGGGCCAAGGCCCTTAAATCAGCCAGGAGTTCTAAGGGTAGTTCGAGTTCTTCCGTGGCTAAACCGATCACAAAACCATCCACCTCGGTGTTACGAAATCGCTTAATGCTCTCTTGAATTTTCCCGATACGATCATCGGACAAATCAGTATCCAAGGGATCCGGTCGTATCATCACCATGAGCCTGGTGATACCATTGCGGCGAAGGCTTAGTGCTTTGTCCACCATCGCGTCCTCCGGGGTCAGTCCATCCTGCTCGCGATGAGAACACAATTCCAAACGAGCTACGCCCCGATCACATCCTAAGGCTACGGCCTCCTCACCGAAGCAAGCCAGCTCAAGGCTTGGACCAGACATAGGGAGCTGTGAGGAGGCGATTGCCCTGCGCCGTGTCTTGGACCGCATAGGTAAACCCGGGCTGCATGGAGCAGGCCCCGTAATGACCTTGCTTGTCCAAGGCAAGGAAACAAGCCTGGTATTTGGAAGGGTCCTTGCCTCGGTGCTTCAATTGCATCAAGACGCGCTGAGCCACCTTGCGGCAGGCTTCTTCAGGGGATAAGCCCTGGCGCATCCCCTCGATGACCAGCAGGCTTCCCCCTGCCCGCACAATCTCTTCGCCATGCC
>VHBD01000206.1 GCA_016872125.1 Sphingomonadales bacterium | reverse complement strand
CAAAACCGAATGAACCTTTTTGCCCGCCGACCCGGTTTGGGGAGTGACCAATTGCATACCCAAAATTTGGGAGCTCAGGTCTTGAACCTGTTCCAAGGACTTGGCCAATTTGATACCACCCCCTTTGCCCCGACCCCCGGCATGCACCTGGGCCTTGACCACCCACCAACTTGTTCCCGTTTGTTCCTTCAACGCATTGGCAGCCTGAACCGCCTCATCGGGGGTGGAGGCCAAAATTCCTCGTTGAACGGTAACACCGTATTGCGACAACAAGGCTTTGCCCTGGTATTCGTGGATATTCATGGGAGCTGGATTAAACGGTTACAAACAAGATAAATCAGGCGACTAACCCCCAAAATCATCAAAAGCGACGTGTTCCTTCGGTATACCCCAATCATCACACATCTTCAACACGGCTGCATTCATCATAGGAGGACCGCAGAAATAAAATTCGATTTCTTCCGGTTCCTTGTGCTTGCTGAGGTAATTGTCAATGAATGACTGGTGCACAAAGCCCAAGAACCCATCCCCCTCTCGATCGTCCAAGCCCTGGCATACCTTCCAATGATCCTCGGGCAGAGGCTCCGAAAGGACGACATGAAAACGAAAATTGGGGAACTCTTTTTCGATGGCACGAAACTCGTCCACATAAAACAACTCCCGCTTGGAGCGCCCACCGTACCAATACGAAACCTTACGGCCTGTTTTGAGGGTATGAAAGAGGTGGAAAATGTGGGCACGCAGCGGGGCCATTCCGGCACCACCGCCTACATAGACCATTTCTTTTTGGGTGTCTTTGATAAAGAACTCACCGTAAGGACCTGAAATGGTGACCTTATCCCCTGGTTTGCAATTAAAAACAAAAGACGAACAAACCCCGGGGTTCACTTTCATCCAGGCATTGCTGGCCCTCTCCCAGGGGGGGGTCGCAATACGAATGTTCAGCTTGATGATGTTTCCTTCGGCGGGGTGGTTGGCCATGGAATAGGCACGGAATATGGGCTCGGGATTGACCATTTTGAGATCCCAAAGCTTGAATTTGTCCCAGTCTTCCTTGAACTTTTCCGGCCCTGCAGGATCATCGGGCGATGGAGCGATATCGATGTTTTTGAAATCAACGGTGCAAGCAGGTACATCCACCTGGATATACCCCCCGGCCTCAAAATGTAAATTCTCGCCTTCGGGCAGTTTGACGGTGAATTCTTTGATGAAGGTGGCCACGTTGTAATTGGAGACCACTTCGCACTCCCATTTTTTGATTCCAAAAATTTCTTCGGGAATCTGAATTTTCATATCATTCTTGACCTTGACCTGGCAGGCCAAACGCCAATGCTCGGCTTGTTCACGTCGGTTCAAATGCCCTTTTTCGGTGGGCAAGACATCGCCCCCGCCTTCCAGAATTTGGCATTTGCACATGGCGCAGGTTCCACCGCCACCGCAGGCAGATGGCAAAAATAATTTACGCTCCGACAAGGTGCTGAGCAGGGTCGATCCCGCCGCTACCTTCATGGGATTCGCCGTATCCCCGTTGACAATAATTTGAACATCCCCGCTGTTGACCAATTTGGCCTGCGCATACATCAGGACAAAAACCAGCAACAGTATGACCCCGGAAAAAGCCAGGATGGAATAAAAAATGATGGATAAGGTAGCCCCGGTTAACATGGTCGTATAGAATTAAAGCGTAATACCCAAAAAGCTCATAAATGCGATGCCCATTAAGCCTGTAATGATAAATGTTATACCCAACCCACGCAAAGGAGCTGGGACATCCGAATAACGCAGTCTCATTCGAATAGCGGCGATTGCAACAATAGCAATTAACCAACCTACACCTGAACCTAAGCCAAAGACCGCTGCTTCGGCCAATTCATAATCTCTTTCTTGCATAAACAAGGATCCCCCCAAAATGGAACAATTCACCGCTATCAGGGGAAGAAAAATCCCCAAGGCCCCGTACAATTCAGGAGAAAGTTTTTCGACCAACATTTCAACCAATTGCGTCATGGATGCAATGGTTGCAATAAACATAATGAAGGCCAAAAAACTCAAATCAACCTTGGCCAGGGACGGACTAATCCAAGCCAGGGCCCCTTCCTTCAAAACCTTGTTCAAAAGTAGCCAATTCAGGGGAACGGTAATGGTCAATACAAAGACAACTGCCACACCAAGGCCCAAGGCCGTTTTGACATTTTTGGAAACGGCCAAATAGGAACACATGCCCAAAAAGTAGGCAAAAATCATGTTGTCGATAAAAATCGACCGAACAAAAACGGATACCAAATCCGCGGCTAGAAATAAGGTGCTCATTCTTTTTCCTCCAAATGTTTAGCAAAACTTCTTTGAA
>VHBD01000205.1 GCA_016872125.1 Sphingomonadales bacterium | reverse complement strand
GGGCAGATTGTCGTATTTACCATTAAGTTTACAAGACCATTTAAATTCCATGTTTATGATTTCATACAATATGCACCATTTCAAAACGTGTAGGGGTTCTTTGATAGGGCTTCTTGGATTGCTGGGGATCTTGATGCAGGCCCCTCAGGCCAAAGCCCAAGATGATGCCTTGGCTATTCTTGCCGGAGGTACGGAGGATGCCAACAAGCTTCTTGTCGCGTACATGTCCCCGATGGGCCAAGGTTTTTCGATGGCCTTGGGGCAAAATTGGTTCAATACCGCGAATGCCCTCAAGACCCTTCGCTTCAACGTCCAAGCAGGGGTGACGATGATTCAAATACCGGATCAACACAAATTCTTTGATCCGGCCACGCTGCAGTTGACCACCCTCAAAGCCGATGGTGACAATCCCAATGCAGTCCCTACTATCGCAGCAGATCGCAGTGCGGTTTCCCCAAAATGGATTGTTACGGGTACCATTCAGGATTCGTCGATTCCTGGTGGTGTGCTATCGATTAATTATCCCGCCATGGGTAATATTTTTCAGGGTTTGGGTTTGTCCATGACCTTTGCCCCTTATATCCAGGCCAATATTGGCTTGGTCAAGAACACCGAGCTGAGTATTCGTTATGCCCCAACCCTCGATTTGTCCACTTTGGGGAATGGTATAATTCCCGAGAATATCCTTTCCGGTAAGATTAACTTTTGGGGTCTTGGCCTAAAGCATGAATTGCTGCAATGGATTCCGGTGGTCAAGGTACTCCCCTTCAGTTTGAGTCTGTATGCCAATCATTCAAGGATGAGTTATGAATTGGATACGCGCATAGAGCCATCTGATTTTACAAACTACAGTGTTGAGGGTATCCAAGTGACCAACCGTACGATTAGCGGTTCACAAGATTTCTCCAAGCAACAATTGTTTATGGAAGGCAGGGCCACCGGTTTGGGTATTGTGCTCTCCAAGAAAATATTGGCCTTCACCCCTTATGCCAGCATTGGTCTTCAGAACTCCTCCTTCTCGCTGGCTGCCAAAGGAAATTATGCTGTTCGTTCCGGATTAACCCCAAGCCCTAACAATCCTGCCAACCTCACCGAAGAATGGACCAGCCTTAGCAATCCCCTGGATATTCAGATCGACAGCGAGCAACAATTGCGGATGGGACTGGGCTTACGATTCAAATTGGTTTTGATCGCCTTGCATGCGGAGGCATTTACCCTGGGCGATTTCAAAGGGTATTCCGCAGGGCTGTCCCTTGGATTCTAATCCTTCGGCCTTGGGGAAGGTATCTTGCGGTTGTCCCACCAAACCTGTCGGGTTGGCTTGAAGATCAAATCGTAGGCGCCCAACACCAAGGCCACATTCATCAGCACAAAATGCTCAAGCCATTGAACCTTGGTTTGGAAGGACTTCCACCCATGCAAAGGAAGGCTCAGTAATTTGAACCCAAGGGGCAAGAGCAAAGAAAGTGCAAGCCAATTCAAGGTGAATCCGAACGTTTCAAGCATCGTCCACTGCATGGTGATGAGGGCTGTGCATGAACCATAGCAGGCGATCAGGAGCCAAGGACTTAACCACCGAAGCACTTTGTGGGATATATAACAATAGGCTGTCTTGGGGTGCAAAGCGAGGGATCTAAAGTTCCATAAGTTCTGGAGATTTCCTTTGCCAAGGCGACGTTTTCGCCGAAATTGAATCGCTCGGCTTCCGTCCAAGGGCATGCGGGCCACTGCCTTTTCGGCGAAGACAACTTGAGCTTCGGGCTTAAGGAGCAAACGGGCAAACCAAAAGAAATCGTCCACCAGCAGTCCATCCGGTGATGGCTCAAACCTATCCCATCGCATCGCCATCAGGGCGCCATAGCCCCCAATAACCGTCCCTCTTCTGGATTCGCCTTGTTTGGATAACATTTCTCCTTCCATATAATGCAATTCTTGGGCAACCACGTTTCCAGACAGGGTGTCAGTCGTGGTAAGTGTGGGTTGCGTATCAAGAATGGGTTTAATGTTGGCCTGTACCCCGGCCACGTTGGGACTCGAGAAGGGCAGAACAAGCTCAGCCAGGGTACGCTCTTCGAAGATTGCATCCACATCCGTCAAAATCAGGATGGCGGAATCAGCCACCTCGCTTGGATATTCTTGGTAAAGGTGGTTGATGATTCCAGGTTTACCTGTCCTTGCGGGAAATTTTCGGTGATGCAATCCGGGGTATTCTTGGCACATTTGTTCCAACAGCATATCCGTGCCGTCCGTGCAGGCATCCGTTCCAACAACCACCGCCAAACGCGATTTGGGGTAATGATTTCTGAATATGGATTGAATTTTGGCCTGAATCATGGCCTCTTCGTTGTAAGC
>VHBD01000204.1 GCA_016872125.1 Sphingomonadales bacterium | reverse complement strand
CTTTAGGAGCTTCCTCGCTGGTCGTCCACACCGTCCAAAGGATAGAACCCATGAAAACGGCCGCCCCTATCCCAAAGGCCCAGCGCACCGAATCGGGCAAGACCCCCTCGGGAGCCTCGTTGGAAACCCCCATCAAAGTGAGCAGCCATGGCAAGTTGGAGGCAACCCAGGTGCCAATACCAATGATCAAGGTTTGGACCACAAAACCGTACGAACGTTGACTTTCGGGTAATTTGTCAGCGACTAAGGCCCGAAAGGGTTCCATGGATATATTGATGGACGCATCCAAAACCCATAAAAACCCGGCAGCCATCCAAAGTGCCGAAGAATACGGCACCCAAAACAAAGCCAAGGAACTCAAAACGGCTCCCACCAAAAAAAAGGGTCTTCGCCGACCCAGACGCACATTCCATGTTCGGTCGCTGAGGTAGCCGATAATGGGCTGTACCAAGAGACCTGTCAAAGGGGCAGCAATCCATAACATAGGAATTTGGTCCTTGTCCGCCCCTAGGGTTTGAAAAATTCTGGACATGTACCCCCCCTGCAGCGCAAAACCAAATTGGATGCCCAAGAAGCCAAAGGACATGTTCCAAATTTGCCAAAAGCTCAGCTTGGGGCGGTGTTCGTGTTCATGCTTGGAAACCGAACTAGAAAGGTTCGGTGAGGATGCATCGCGATGAGCGATCGATGATATAGCCATAAATCCCTGATTGTAAAGGGAAAGTTAAGCCTAAGTCGGTCGAATTACCAAGGCCTGACCGGACTCCAAGGTGACCGAACGTCCATACAATTGCAACGTACACGATGGCATTCCCTCCAAGAGGCATTCCAAACCTTGATTATTGAGGCGAAAATGCAAATCCGCACCGCGCCAATGCAATTGAAACGTGTAACCCGACCACGCCGCCGGCAAAACCGGAGCCAAGGCCAACCCATCCTCTAGGATGCGCAATCCCCCAAATCCCATCACCACCGACATCCATGTACCGGCCATGGAGGTGATGTGCAGACCTTCGTGGACCTCCCGGTTGTAATCGTCCAAATCCAGGCGGGATGTCCGAAGATACATTTCGTAGGCCTTGTCCATCATTCCCAAACGGGCTGCCAATACCGAGTGAACGCAAGGGGATAAAGACGATTCATGAACCGTGCGGGGCTCATAAAATTCAAAATTGCGACGCAGTTCTTCCAGGCTAAAATCCTGTTCAAAGACCATCATCCCTTGCAAAACATCCGCCTGCTTGATGAAACAGGAGCGCAATATGCGATCCCATGACCAATGTTGGTTGATGGGGCGTTGATCTGACTGGATTTCGGATGCCAATTGCTGCTCTTTTTCCAAGTAGCCGTCTTGCTGCAACCAAATTCCCAAAACCTCATCGGAAGGCAGGGCTATGGCATCGGCTTTGGCTTTCCAATCCAAGGCTTCGGATTCGCTCCACCGAATTTGGGATAAAATTTGATTCCAATAGGACGGCTGTTCCTGGCGAATAACATCCATCACCCCAAGGGTATAACGCCAACAATAGCGGGCCAAGTAATTGGTGTACCAATTGTTATTGACATTGTTTTCGTACTCGTTGGGACCGGTGACGCCGTGCATGACCCAAGCCTTGCGCAACTCGGACCAATGGACCCGCTGAGCCCAAAAGCGGGCCACGCCGACCATGACCTCCAATCCACCCTGCCACCAATAGGAACGATCACCGGTATAGCGAACGTACTGATCGATGGCATAGACCATGGCCCCGTTCCGATGAATTTCTTCAAACGTAATCTCCCATTCGTTGTGGCATTCTTCCCCGTTCATCGTCACCATGGGAAACAAGGCCGCCCCGTCTTTGAACCCCAATTTACGGGCATTGGCGATGGCTTTGTCAAGCTGACGATAACGGTACTCCAACAATTGCCTGGCAACCCGAGCAGGGGCGGTCCCCAAATAAAAGGGAATGCAGTAGGCTTCGGTATCCCAATAAGTGGAACCACCGTATTTCTCTCCAGTAAAACCCTTGGGGCCAATATTGAGTCGATGATCCAAACCGTTGTAGGTCTGGTGCAAATGAAAGATGTTAAAACGTATTCCCTGCTGCGCTTTGGGATCGCCTTCGATTTGAATATCCGCTTGCTTCCATAACAAATCCCAAGCATTGGCCTGTTCGGCGCGAAGTTCCTCATGGCTCAGGGATTGCGCTTCATCCAAAACGTCCATGGCCTTGGCCTGCAAAGCAAGCGCAGGGGCATGCAGGGTCGAAAGCACCGCAACCCGCTTATTCAAAACGACCGTATCACCGGCTTCCAAACGAAGAATCAGCTCCTGGCGGGATACCCAATCCTGGGGCACAAAGTCCCCCAACGAATGTGCACGATCCC
>VHBD01000203.1 GCA_016872125.1 Sphingomonadales bacterium | reverse complement strand
TGGATCTATATTATGGTGGCCGTGGTGTTGTTGGGCATCCAATTTCTGAATCCCAGCGGCAGTGTGAAAACTATTGCTTGGAAGGAGTTTTCTGAAATATACAGCAAAGGCGAGGTTGAGAAACTCGTTGGTTATAAACAAGATGAGTTGTATTACATTGAGGTTCATCTCACCGATCCTGCAATGAAATCCGAAAAATTCAAGGATTTTAAGAACAAAAGCTTTGGCGGCGTGCGCAACAACCCGTACCTCTTCACCGAGAGCTCGCCAGAAAGTCTGGAAAACAGACTCAAAGCCCTCGCCGAGAGGGAAGGGAAATCAGAACTACAAGTTCAATGGGAAACCCGGCATTCATGGTTCAGCGATGCCTTGGGATTTCTCTTACCCACTTTGCTTCTGGTGGGTCTGTGGTTTCTGTTATTCCGAAGAGTGACTTCCGGGGGAGGGCCTGGGGGGCAGATCTTCAATATTGGAAAATCCAAGGCCACCCTTTTTGACAAGAACACCAAGGTTAACATTACTTTCAACGATGTTGCTGGTCTTGAAGAGGCCAAAGTTGAGGTCATCGAGGTGGTTGATTTCTTGAAGAACCCCAAGAAATACACCGCGCTAGGCGGCAAAATCCCCAAAGGGGTGCTGTTGGTAGGCCCTCCCGGAACGGGCAAAACCTTGCTGGCCAAAGCTGTTGCCGGGGAAGCCCAGGTTCCTTTCTTCACTTTGAGCGGTTCAGATTTCGTGGAGATGTTCGTGGGGGTGGGCGCCAGCCGGGTGAGGGATTTGTTCAAACAAGCCCGCGAAAAAGCCCCTTGCATCATCTTTATTGATGAAATTGATGCGGTCGGACGCTCCAGAGGCAAGAACCAGATCATGGGAGGCAACGATGAACGCGAGAGCACCTTGAATCAATTGCTCGTAGAGATGGATGGCTTTTCCACCGACTTGGGCATCATCATGATGGCGGCTACCAACCGCCCGGACGTTTTGGATGCCGCATTGTTACGACCAGGCCGATTTGACCGGCAAATCAGTATAGACCGCCCGGATTTGATTGGTCGGGAGCAGATTTTCAAGGTACACCTTAAGGCACTCAAACTTGCGGCCGAAGTGGATGCTCATAAATTAGCCGAACAAACCCCTGGTTTTGCTGGGGCCGAAATCGCCAACGTCTGCAACGAAGCGGCCCTGATTGCGGCCCGCACCGACAAGAAGGAAGTGGAGATGATCGACTTCAATGCGGCCATTGACCGTGTTATCGGAGGTCTGGAGAAGAAGAACAAAATCATTTCCCCCGAAGAAAAGAAAATTGTTGCCTACCACGAGGCAGGGCATGCCGTAGTCGGTTGGTTTTTGGACAGCACCGATCCCTTGGTCAAGGTCAGCATCGTTCCAAGGGGAGTGGCCGCCCTGGGTTACGCCCAATACCTCCCCAAAGAACAATACCTCTACACCACCGAGCAATTAATTGACTCCATGTGCATGACCCTGGGGGGTCGAGCCGCAGAAGAAATTGTGTTTGGCCGAATCAGCACCGGAGCCCAAAATGATTTGGAACGCATCACCCGCATGGCCTACGGTATGGTAACCTTGTACGGGATGAACAAAGCGGTGGGGCCGGTGAGTTTCAACGACCCTCAAGGCGAATACCAATTCCGCAAACCTTATTCGGAACAGACTTCCTTGCTTATTGACCAAGAAGTCCGCAAGATTATCGAAACGGCCTTCGACAAAACCCTGGATTTGATCCGCTCCAAGCGGGAGGTCCTGGAAGCCATTGCGCAGGAACTCTTGTCCAAAGAGGTGATTTTCAAACAAGATCTGGAGCGTTTGGCTGGGCCAAGGCCTTTCGACGTTCAGAACGCGGAGATTCCTGCAGTCCCCACCCCCGAAGAGGCCAATAGCCCGACGAACCAAGAGGCCTGATCCTATGGCGTTGAATTCGCGGGAACATATTATTCAACAAATACGCAAGGCGCTCATTCATCCTTCGGACCCGCCAAAGCGGGTACGCATTGAATCTCTCCTCACGGAGAGCCCCTTTGTGGAATGCGAGGATGATAGCGCTATGCGATTTGCTCAACGTCTGCTTGCCTTGCAGGGCAAATTTGTGTATGCCGAAAACTTAGCGGAGCTGGGTAACTTCCTTCAACAGGCAGCCGGGACCGTGCATCCATCACAAATTCATTGCCTGGAAACTGAAATGCAGGAGATTCTCACGCGCTGCAATTTCGCTTTTGCGCAGTCTGTACCTGGCCATCCAAGTGGGGCAGGCGATGAGGCCTTGCGCGCCATGGAAATTGGCATCACTTCTTGCGAGGCCTTGATTGCATGGAGCGGTTCCGTGATGGTGAGCTCAAGACAGAACATGGGACGGACCATGACCATTTTGCCTCCGGT
>VHBD01000202.1 GCA_016872125.1 Sphingomonadales bacterium | reverse complement strand
TCCAAAGTCTTTCGCTCACCGCACAAAGAGAGAAAGGCCTCGCGCTCCAAGTCCAATAAATACTGTTCCGAAACAAGTTGGGGATACGAAAGGTCCCCACCACAAAGCACATAGGCTAACTTGTTGGCGATCAGTCGATCATGGTCCGATATGTATTGCCCCATGTGCATGCCATTAACGCCAGCAAGCAAGAGTGCCATGCCGGCTTTGCCGGGAACACGGACATCTTGGCGTTGGGTGGGTGGGGTATAACCGGCTTGGGCCAATTCCAAAACCCAATCCCGGGCTTGGGCGATGCGGTTTGCTTCAAACAGCGAAACACGATCGCTATCCCGGAAAATCCCCATGGCCTTGGCTTCCATGGCCGATGTAGCGACCTTGGCCGTGGCGATATACATGTAGACTTGGCTGAGGGCATTGTATTCCACATCGCCTTGACGGTAACGATCGGAGAGACGAACGGCAAATTCTTTGGTACCGCCGCCTCCCGGGATGACCCCGACCCCGACCTCCACCAAACCGACATAGGTTTCGGCGGCGGCTTGGATTCCGTCGGCATGCATGGACAATTCGCATCCACCGCCCAGAGTTAAGCCTTTGGGGGCCACAATAACCGGCACCTTGGATAAACGGGCGAGCATCGTAAAGGATTGAAAAGCCCGTACGGCCATGTCCAGCTCTTCGTATTCTTGTTCGGCGGCAAGCATAAAAACCATACCCAGGTTGGCACCTGCCGAGAAAACCGACGAATGGTTGGATACGACCAAACCGGCAAAATCTTTTTCGGCCAATTCAACACCTTTGCGAAAACCGGCGATTACTTCGCCACCTATGGCGTTCATTTTAGTATGAAACTCCACATTGAGGACACCTTGCCCTAGGTCGATGAGGCTGCATCCGCTGTTGGACCAGACCAATCGGGTGGGCTTGAGCAGATGCAAGTCCACGATGCGATCACGGTGAGGTACCTTGACTCGGCAACCTTGGCCCGGATGATAACACCAGAGTTCTCCTCCTCTGTTTTCGAAAAAGGAGTCGAAGCCGGCATCCAACATGGATTGCACCCAAGGCGCGGGGACTTCGCCGTACAGGGTCATCAACTGACCCATTTCTCGAACGCCTATAGCGTCCCAAAGGGCGTAAGGCCCTAGTTCCCAGCCAAAACCAGCCTCCATCGCCTCGTCCATCTCGTAAGGAGTTTCGCAAATTTCCGGTATGCGCAAGGAGGCATAACGCAGGTTACGGGCAAAACTTTGTCGCAAAAATTCACCGCCCTTGTCGGGCATTTGAATCAAGGCTTTGATTCGCTTTCGTAAATCACTCTCTTGTTTGATGGGGTCCAAGAGCGGGAATTTTGTTTTGTTTTGAACGCCGTATTCCCCTGTTCGAAGGTCAAGGGCCTCAATCTTTTTGGCTCCGGTGGCGTCTTTGGTTTTGCAGTAAAAGCCCTGTTTGGTTTTGTCGCCGAGACGACCTTCTGATAACATTTTTTGGAGGAAATCCGGTATCGCAAAGAGGTCATGGTATTCGTCGTCTGGGCAACGTTGGTGCACCCCTTGGGCCACCTTGACCAGGGTATCCAAACCCACCACATCGCAGGTACGAAATGTTGCGGATTTGGGACGCCCGATTAAGGGGCCGGTGAGTTGATCCACAGCGGTTATATCCAAGTCTAATTTCGCCATGCTGTGAAGCAGGGTCATGATACCAAAAACACCTATTCGATTGGCAATAAACGCCGGACTGTCCTTGGCTTGAACGGCAACTTTGCCCAGCCGTTGGCGACCAAATTGCAAGAGAAAAGGAATCCAAGCCGCTTCGGTCTTGGGGCCTGGAATGATTTCCAGGAGTTGCAGGTAACGGGGCGGATTAAAAAAATGGGTTCCGCAGAAATTTTTCTGAAAATCGTCGGAACGTCCTTGGCACAAATCAGCAACGGGAATACCCGAGGTATTGGTACTGACCAGAGAGCCGGGTTTACGGTATTCCTCCAAGCGCCGGTACAAATCCTGCTTAGGCTCCAATTGTTCCACAATTGCTTCGATGATCCAATCGCAATCGGCTACTTTGGGGAGGTCGTCGCTAAAGTTACCGGTTTGGATTTTGCCGGCCAAGCGGTCCAGATAGAGAGGGGATGGCTTGGAGGCAACCGCGGCGGCCAAAGCCTTGTTGACCAAATTGTTGGGGTTACTACCGTCGCTTGGGTCTGGCATATCCAAGAGCAGAACCTCTAAACCGCAATTGGCAAAATGACAAGCCAAACGGGAGCCCATGATGCCAGAGCCCAGGACCGCTACTTTGTTTATTTTTGGATTCATAACACAGGGGATATTTGCGCATTGCCCATCAACTGCGCAGGGCTTAGGGAACCGATGAGGCCGTTGATGGTATCCATGCATTCAAAAA
>VHBD01000201.1 GCA_016872125.1 Sphingomonadales bacterium | reverse complement strand
ATAATTGCTCAAGATGCACATCAAAATCTGAATGCGCTTCTGTTCCGAGGTCAGCTCGGGCGAAGATTCAATCCTTCGGGACAAGATTTTGGAGGACTTTTCCAACAAGGTATTGATGAAATTAGCCCCCATGGCATCCGCTGTTTCAAAACGGAAATCCAACTGAAAATAACCAGGCTCGTCATGGGTTTTGTCCACCAACGTAATGGACTGTATTCCTCCCCCTCGTTGCCTCATGTTGGCGGTGAAACTTGCAGTCTCCTCAAGAATTTGTTGACGCAATCCTGGCAATTCAGCCCTGAGCCAATCGGATGGCCCTTCCCAAAGGAAATGCACCTGACCTACCTTGGTCGTCGAAAGAACCTCCGCTTTGAAACCCCCGCGTTGGGCCCAGAATGCAGCGCTTTTGGAGGCTGCCGCAACCACCGAGCTTTCTTCGATGACCATGGGTATGGCGTAGGAGCGTTCGTTGATCAAGAAATTCGGAGCAAGCCCGTAGGGCATGTAGAAATTAGTGAGGGTATTTTCAATGAACTCATCATGGACTTTCTGCACCGCGGAATCGAGGTGCCAATAGCCCGAGAGTACCTGGTAAGCTTGTTCAGGCTCTGCAAAAAAGCGGCTGCAGAGCCATTCAATTTTGGCCTCTTTGGACAGTTTCGAAAAACCGGAGACAGGCTGAGGGTTGTTTTTCATACAATGGGCTCAAAGATAATTTATTAACTGAAATCGGAACCTTTTGTTTCATTCCATCGTCTCAAGCAAGGAACTAGCCGAAATCACGATAATTTTGAAGGACCTTTATCGATTACCTAACCTCTACCTGCCCACCTCGTTAAACCTCCCAAGCCATCAGGAGTTATCATCCCATGAATTTCTGCACACCATGAGCCACCACGTTGTTGTACGGGATGATCAGGAGCCTGCGTTGATCTTTGCGAACGGGCTGTCCTGCAGCAGGGAATTGGTGGGACAGTTGTTGGAATGGAGCCCCAAAGTCATCGCGTTGGACGGCGCTTTCGATCGTCTGGCGGATTGGGGGATCAAGGTGGATGTGGTCCTTGGCGATATGGATAGTTTGAATCAAGGGGCCCTTGGGACCATGCTTGATGCCCCAGGCTCTTTCGAAACTGAACGTCAAGAGCGCGCCCTGGCCTATGTTGGCCAAAGGCAAGACGGGGTCCTCTGCGTCCATACCCCTGATCAGGAGGCCACGGATCTCGAGAAGGCCTTGCGATGGGCGTACGATCAAGGTCATCGTGCGGCCCATGTTCTTTGGGCCAACGGTCAAGACGCAGACCATTTCATAGGGAATCTGCATGCCTTGGCTGCTGTGCCCAAGGATTTTGCGGTCACCATGATCCAAGATCAATCGCGAATCTTCCGCTTACCGAATCAGTTCAGCAAGGGATACGCCGCAGGGACACGCCTCTCTCTGTGGCCCTTTCCCACAGCCTACGGGGTACGGACCGAAAACCTGGTGTATGCGTTGCACAGGGAAGATCTTCACCTTGGCAAACGCGTAGGAATCAGAAATCAGGTGGATCGCACGGCCATCGTGCGCATTGATCACCAAGAAGGCTGCCTTATGTTACAAGAACCAATTTCAAGCCCTTTATAATGAATAAATTTGTTACGAAAATCCATAGACAATATCGCACAGTCTTAGCGTGGGCCATCTTGGCAGGATTTTGCATTGCCGGAGAAGTTTTGGCACAGACGCAACACAGCGCAACCTGGACTGATGGCGTGGCTTGTATAGTGTATTCCCATTGCACACCCTGCCATAACAACCAAGGCATAGGTCCTTTTCCATTGACGACCTACAACGAGGTTTATGCCAACCGCTACTCCATCGCCGCTTCGGTGCAGGCCCGCTCCATGCCGCCTTTTCCGGCGGATCAGGTGCGTCGGCGATATGCCCATGCCAATACCTTGGAGCCCCACGAAATCAACGAAATCGTTGACTGGGTCAACAATTTTGCTCCGTTGGGTAATCCCGCTCAGGTACCCACCCCGCCGGTTTACAGCAGCGCGTTTCAGATACCGAACCCCGACACGGTTTATAAAATACCGAATTTTACGGTCAATACCACCTCCGATTTGTACCGGGTTTTTGTGATGCCTATGGGCAATAACGTTTCTCGTAACATTACAGGTATTGAAGTGGTTCCCGGGAATCGTGAAATTGTGCATCATGTGTTAGTTTTTCAAGACACTTCCGGAATTCCAATGCAAAGGGACCTGGCCGATCCTTTGCCGGGCTACACGGCCTTTGGAGGAACGGGCTCCAATTCATCCAAAATGATCACAGGTTATGTGCCTGGGCAGGGTTCCCTTCAGTATCCTGCGGGTTTTGGCGAATCGGTTTTACCCAACAGCTACCTCTGTATCCAAGTTCATTACCCTGGAGGCATCAGCGGTCAAACCGATAGCACTTCGGTGC
>VHBD01000200.1 GCA_016872125.1 Sphingomonadales bacterium | reverse complement strand
CCTTGCTTGGGCAACTGCGGCGTGATCGAGGTTTGACCCTCTTGTTCATTAGCCATGATTTGCCTTTGATGAGCAGTTTGGTGGATCGTTGGGCCTTGATGCACCAAGGCGATCTTCTGGAAACGGGGCTTGTCCACTCCTTGGCCAATGCCAAGGAATATCCTCAGATGGCCTCGTTGTTGGCGGCCAGACCCGATCCGGATCGTTTGCCTTTCCGTTCAACGGTGGAGGATCCTCACGGACTCTTGAAAGTCACGGATTTGTCTTGGACGCTGCCCAATGGCCGTACGGTGGTCGATAACATTGCTTTTGATCTCGAAGCAGGAGGTTCTTTGGGCATTGTTGGCGCCTCGGGATCCGGCAAAAGTAGTCTGGCGCGGATGATCGCCGGCCTTACACCACCCACCCAAGGCCAGATCTTTTTGAACGGTCAACCCCTGTGGGAACAAGGTCGTTTCATAGGAAATTTGGAAACCCGCTTGGCGATTCAAATGGTGTTCCAAGATCCTTACAGCAGCTTGAATCCGGTTCATGATGTCGAACAAATGTTAGGAACAGCCCTGCAACGAAAATTCCCTTCGCTTTCTTTCCAGGAGCGTCGCGAACGGGCCTACCATTGGATCGCCAAAGTTGGTTTGGAGCCAACCCAGGCTGCTTCGCGACGCCCGGCTTCTTTCTCCGGGGGGCAGAGGCAACGATTGGTTTTGGCCCGTGCCTTGTGTTTGAATCCTCAAATTTTGATTTGCGATGAATCGGTGGCTGCCTTGGATGGAACCGTTCAAGCTCAGATTTTGGAATTACTCCTTGGTCTTCAGCGGGATTTGCAATTCGGGATGATTTTCATCACCCACGATCTTTCCGTGGCAGGGTCATTATGCCATCGCCTGATGGTCATGGAACTAGGGCAGACGGTCGAAATTGCTTCCGCCCAAGAGGTCCTGCAAAGGCCTCAGCACCCGTACACTCAACGCTTGATTCAATCCATACCCCGTGTCCAAATCTCCCAAGCGTCTTAGCCTGCGCCAGCAAATTCACCAAGAATCGGATCGCATCCTGCGCTGGTTCCGCGGACGTGAATTATCGGATACAGCTGGGGTACGCGATCGCGATTTGGCGGTGGTGTTGGGGATCAGCGACCCCTTTGACTTGAATGTGATGGGACAAGCCCTCGACAAATTGGTTGCTCAGAAAATTCTTACCCGACATCAAGACCAAAGCTTGCGACTGACGACCAAGGCGACTTCCGGGGCTGGCCATGCTCGTGGCCATGACAAGGCGACCCGGCATGGGGAGGGTATCCTCGCGAGAATGGAATTTACCCAAGGTGGTTTGGCTTTTGCGAGGGCAGTGGACAGCGATGCCGATTGGATGGTCTCGACGGAGCATGTACGAAGAGCTTTGCCCGGCGATCTAGTCCGCATCGTTCCACTGAGTGCATTTCCATCCGGCAAAGGCAAAGGTCGGCGCCTGTCTTCATCGCATTCAATGAGCCAAGGAAGGGACCGGGCCGCGGTTGTGGAGATTGTGGAACGGTACCGAACCCATTTTGTGGGGATGGTTCGTCGCAAAGGTCAACGTTATTTTCTGGAGCCGGATCTCAAAGGCTTCCAAGGGGGTTTGGAGCTCCTGCCACCTGCCCAAGCGTTGGCAGGGGTAACCCAAGCATGGGATCAATCCGAGGGGCTCAAAGCAGTAGGGGCTTGGTTGGACTGGCCGGAATCTTCCCCTTGGCCCAGGGTAGAATTGGCCGAATGGCTGGGCAGTCCAGGAGAGCATTCAACAGAGATGGCCGCCATTGGGGTTGAATTTGGATTTTCCTTGCATTTTGGAGCGGAGGCTTTGCGTCAAGCCAGCCAACCCGGTCAATCCCTCTCCGCGGATGACCTCCAAGGCAGAAGGGATTTTCGGGGTGTTCCCACCATAACCATCGATCCCCAGGATGCCAAGGATTTCGATGATGCCTTGTCCATTCGTTCTTTGGAGCAGGGTCGCTGGGAGGTTGGGGTTCATATTGCCGATGTTTCGTATTACGTGAGGCCAGGGACGGAGTTGGATCGGGAAGCAGCCTCCAGAGCGACTTCGGTATATATGGTTCAAAAAGTGTTACCGATGCTGCCCGAAAATTTATCCAACATTGTATGTTCCCTGCGTCCCAACGAAGATAAACTGTGTTATTCTGCTGTTTTTTCGGTGGATGAGGAGGCGCGTATACACTCGACCTGGATAGGCCGAACCTGCATTCGATCGCTTCGGCGCTTTTCCTACGAGGACGCCCAAACGGTGCTGGATACGGGCCAAGGGGATTGGGCCGAGGAATTGCAATTGCTGAATCGGATGGCGAACAGCATGCGACAGCGGCGTTTTGAAGCGGGCTCGATCGGCTTTGAAACCGAAGAAATCCGTTTTCATCTGGATCCCCAAGGATTCCCCACCGAGGTCTGGGTCAAAGAGCGGAAACC
>VHBD01000199.1 GCA_016872125.1 Sphingomonadales bacterium | reverse complement strand
CTTCAATTTGACGAGCAAAACAAGGGTAAGGGGAATAGTCCCATTCGTCCAGGGCATCCACGCGAAGTCCATTAGATAACAATGATTGAACAATCTCGGACAAGCTGTGATTCCACGAAATACAAGAGGCCTTGATCGGTGCATTTCGGTCCGCATAGGTTCCCTCCAAATCTTCGTGCAACGGACCAAAATTAAAATAAGGGTACGTGATCTCTCGAAGATCGTTATCCAACATCCAAACCACCGGGTGAAAATCCACCAAAACCAAGGATCCGCCGGATCGCAATGCGGCGGCAACGGTTGAAGCCCATGTTTGGAGTTCCGGCAACCAGCCCAAGGTGCCGTAGGTGCACATGACCCGGTCAAAGGTCCCCGTTTGGGGCAGATCCTCCTTCAAAGAGGCGATATCCCTGCAAATAAATTCCGCCTTCAGGTTCATTTCTGCCGCCAAAGCACGGGCCTTTTGGATTGCAAGGCTCGAAAAATCCACCCCGGTCACATCGGCCCCGCGACGAGCTAACGACAAGGTATCTTGACCAAAATGACATTGCAAATGCAAAACTCGTAACCCATGGACCTCTCCCAAATACCCTAATTCCGGATCTTTGAGCGAACACCACCCCTCCCTAAAGGCCTTCATTTGATAGAAATCCGAGAGCCAATGCGACTCCACCCGGGCATCCCAATAGGTGCGATTAATGGCCACATAATCTTCCATACCAAACAACCAATTCATAAAAGTAAAAGTAGCTTTGGATTCATGCTCAGACCATCATGAATTCAAACTCAACGTTCAAAGGCATCGTCTGGGATTTGGGTGGGCTCTTCATTCAAGTTTTTCCCGAAAGATTAGGAATTCAAGGGCCTGTTTCCCCAAACGATGCGCAAGCTGAGCTATCCAAACAAACTGGGCTATCCAGAGAGAAATTTGAGCTTATGCATCACCAATTTGAATGCGGTCTCGTTTCGGAGGAGGAATTTGATTCCGCCTTCGCCCAGGCTTTGGGAAAGGATTGGATTGGAACGCATCGCAGCGATGACCGAAAGCAGTTATGGAATTCGGTCCTAGGACCTTGGCAAATAGAGTCCGTACACTGTGTTCAAACAATGCTATCAGAACTTCCAAATATCCTTCTCAGTAACACGAATCAATGGCATCAAGAGGCCTTTGAGGCATCGTTCTTGCAACAATTTGCAAAACCACTGAACGCATATTTTAACCGTATTTTCTATTCGCACCGTTGCGGAATTCGCAAGCCCAACCCATCCTTGTACCTGCACGCAATCCAAACGTGGGGCATGGAGCCCTCCGATTGGATCATGATTGATGACAACCCTATCAACTTGGAGGGTGCAGCAGAAGCGGGCCTGCAAACCTGCCTCCATCCCTCCAATACCTCCCCTATAGAAACCATGAGTCGCCTTGGCCTGCTGCCTTAGCCTCATGATGAGATGATGGATAATTCAATCACTTTCGGATGATTATTCAATCACCGTCAGCTTGATAAAATTAGCGCGGTGCACACTGCGTAGCGGCATCACCCCGGTATTCACGACCGTATCACCGGATTTCAGCCAAGCGTTGGCTTTGAGAATTCGAGCCACATCATCGATGGTTTCATCCGTCGAGGTGAGTTTGTCATAATACAAGGCACGCACCCCCCATACCAAAGAAAGCCTGGTAAGCAAGGGAAGGTTGGGTGTGAAGATAATGATCCCCGATTTGGGGCGATACGATGAAACCTGAAAGGCCGTATATCCTGATTTGGTGAAGCCCACGATGGCTTTGGCATCCACACGCAATGCCGCCCTTGAGGCCAAATAACACAATTGATCGGAAATAAAGGTGGTGGAGTCTTGAGAAAGACGATGATCGCGGTAATAAATTTCCGATTGATCTTCCACCGTCCGGATAATACGGACCATGTATTCTACCACCTGGGATGGATGAGAGCCCATGGAGGTTTCACCGGAAAGCATCAGGGCATCGGCCCCGTCCAGAACAGCGTTCGCTACGTCGTTGGCTTCGGCCCGAGTGGGCATGAAATTGGTAATCATGGACTCCATCATCTGCGTGGCCACCACCACAGGCTTGCACAAATCCATACACAATCGGACAATACGCTTTTGGATCAACGGCAATTGCTCGATGGGAAACTCCACTCCGAGGTCACCGCGGGCTATCATCACGGCATCCGATGCGCTGATAATGTTCTCGAGGTCAGCGACCGCCGCGGGTTTCTCGATTTTGGCCATCACGGGAATATCCTGACCACTGGATCGAATGATCTCCCGGAGTGCAACAATATCCGCAGCTTTGCGGACAAAGGACAAGGCAACCCAATCCAATTGGTGTTCCAGTATAAAATCCAAATCCTTACGGTCCTTCTCGGTTAAGCTGGGGAGGGCTACTTCGGTGTCCGGCAGGTTGACCCCTTTGCGGGAACTAAGCAACCCTCCAGAGAC
>VHBD01000198.1 GCA_016872125.1 Sphingomonadales bacterium | reverse complement strand
GGAGTCGAGGTTGGAACTTCGAACAGGGGACGCCGAAAACCTACCCTTCGAAAGGGAAAGCTACGATGCGGTCACGGTCGCTTTCGGGGTGAGGAATTTCGAGAATTTGGACAAAGGCCTCGAGGAGATCGCACGGGTCTTGAGATCAGGAGGAGTCCTCATGGTCCTCGAGTTTTCTCAGCCGAGGTCTTGGATAGTCCGAACTGCGATGAATTTTTATTCCCGTACCCTGATGCCGACCTTGGGCGGCTGGCTCTCCAACGATCGAGCGGCTTACACCTATTTGCCAGAGTCGGTTGCGGTATTCCCAGAGGGGCCTGCCTTCGAAAAATATTTGAAAGCTTGTGGCTTGGAAATCTTGGAATCCAAAAGGCTAAGCATGGGCATTGCTTCGATTTACCTAGCCAAGAAAAAATAAGCGTATGGGGTATCCAATCCGATTCGGTTGTTACAAAGGCTTTTTCCAAAAGAAATTTACCTGGGTCACCTGGGGATTTGTGCTGGCTGCACTCCCTTGTTGGGGACAATACAACGCCTATTACGACACCAAGACCTTGCACTTTGGCTTCCATGTAGGTTTCAATACAAGCAGTCACCGTGTGCAGCTTAGTGACTCTCTGAATGTGTTGGGGGCAACCAACCTGCGATACATCACCCCTGAATTTGGCCCTGGTTTTCAGTTGGGTATTATTTCGGACTTGCGAATCCATGAATACTTGGCCCTCCGCTTCACGCCAACCCTGATGTTCTCGCAGCGCAATTTTGATTATCAGTTTCGCAACACGGACAAAGGCACCCGAAAATCCATACAGATGGCGAATGTCGATCTTCCCTTGACTATGAAGTTTCGATCCAAACGCATGAAGAACTACAGGGTTTATGTGCTGGGCGGTGTGAAAGGGATTATTGACATGGCATCGCAGGAGAAGGTGGTGGACGATACCGATAAAGTCAAATTAAGGCGATTCGATTATGCGGTCGAAACTGGCATAGGTTTGGATTTATATCTGCCTTATTTCAAACTTTCACCGGAAATTCGGGTTGCCAACGGTTTTCGAAATGTATTGGTACCGGAATCGCATGACTATTCCAATTTTATGGAAAGCCTGAGATCCAGGACCTGGATTTTTTCGTTCACTTTCGAATAATGAGCCCAATGGATTCTCCCAAAATCGCATTGATCACCGGCGCAAGTTCGGGCATCGGGATGGCCAGCGCCAAATGGTTCGCTGAGCAAGGATGGAGCCTTGTGTTATGGGCAAGGCGTATCGAGCGATTGAAGGAACTCCAAGGGGCGTTGACGGAACAGGTGGGAAATCGCTTGGAAATCTGGGTTGACCAAGTGGATGTACGATTGAATTCCGAGGTTCAAAGGGCGTTTGCTTCCTTGCCACCCTCTTTGCAGAACGTTGATCTCTTGCTTAACAATGCTGGATTATCGCAGGGTTTGAATGCAGTTCACGAATTAGGCCCGGAGGACGCTGACAGGGTCTTGGACACCAACATCAAGGGCTTGGTGAACGTAAGCAGGGCGGTGGTGCCAGGTATGAAAATGCGGGGCAAAGGGCAAGTTATTCATGTAAGCTCTACAGCTGGAAAGGAAGTCTATCAAGGGGGCGGGATTTATTGTGCTTCCAAATTTGCGGTGGAGGCCATCGCCAAAACCATGCGTCATGAGTTACTGCCCTTCGGTATCAAGGTGGGAACAGTATCGCCGGGTATGGTTGAAACGGAATTTTCCTTGGTTCGATTCAAAGGCGATGCAGAAAGGGCCGCTAGTACCTACCAAGGTTTGGAGCCCTTGCGTCCCGAGGATGTTGCAGAAGCGATTGGGTTTATGGCCTCCCGACCTGACCACGTGCAAATCGCAGACTTGCTGCTGATGCCCCGTGCCCAAGCCGGGAGTGGGGCGGTTCACCGGATTGAATCCTAAAAGCTGTTACGCCACATCTGAGATGGAACGGGTTTGACCGTGCGGGTGGTGTATTTGGCATTCTTTTTGGAATGGTACATTTGCTCAATTTCCCCGGCCACTTCAAAATAGATAAGTTGACCAATTGGCATACCCGCATAGACTCTAACGGGTTGTGTGCAGGAAATTTCCAAGGTCCAGGTATTGCAGAATCCCACATCACCCTTGCCTGCGGTGGCATGGATGTCAATGCCCAGCCTACCTACCGAAGACTTCCCTTCCAAAAAAGGCACGTGGTGGTGGGTTTCGGTGTATTCTTCGGTCACCCCGAGGTACAGGGTTCCGGGCTGCAGGACGAGGCCCTCCGAGGGAATGGTAAGTTCCTCTACGGGGTTATCCACCTTGGCGTCCAAAATTCTGGAGCTGTAAACGGAGAGGTACCTTCCCAGATGAACATCGTAGGAGTTGGTGCCCAAGCATTGCCGATCAAAAGGCTCGATCAGGATATGTCCTTGGTGTATAGCTTCGAGAATGCGTTGGTCGGATAAGATCATGGTATTTTGTGGCCATGAAAGGCCAAGAATTGGTGGACGGCAAAGATAGACCGCTGTGGTGGCG
>VHBD01000197.1 GCA_016872125.1 Sphingomonadales bacterium | reverse complement strand
CAAGCCAAACCCTCATGGCTTGGTCAAAAGGAGGACCTCGAAAGGCTGAAGGGTAAGCTCGTTAGGGAAAATCAAGGTTTGGGTGGTGGGCGTATTCACCATGGCCGCACGCATCTCCATATTCTGATAATTCAGATCGGCCACGTCCAACCAATTGGTCCCAGGCGGATGCATGACCTGGCCTTGGGCATTGCGGGTATGCCAACCCTCGTTTTGCATCCAAGGATGGTCCCAAGAGCTGTGGTTCGCTACCCAATCCATGATGACTGCCATGCCTTTGGCATGGGCTGCATCGGTCAATCGCCTTAGGTCGTTTAAGGTTCCGTAGTCAGCTCCAACGGCCTTGAAATCTCTGATGCAATAAGGAGAATTGATACCCTTGAGCGTCCCCACTGGGTGAAGGGGCATAATCCATAATACATTAACGCCTAGTAGTTTGATGGAGTCCAATCGATCGATTACGCCTTGGAGATTTCCCGCAGGACTGAAGGCCCTCATGTTGACTTCGTACATGACGATGTCTTGGGTAGCGGGGATGCCTTGGAATGGAATTCCGTATTGACGGTACTTGGGATCGGGGTCAGGAGGCAACGGCATAGGAGATTCTTTGCGGCAAGCAAACAAAAAGCAAATGCCCAAGGCAACGTTCAATAATCGAAACAAGTGAATTGGCAGGATTCCGAAAAGACCTACTTGGTGCATACCGCAAAATAGTCCAAAGCCTGCGGGCCCAATGGACGAATGGGGTAATCGTCGGAGCCAATTTGACTGACCAAACGATCATTCTTCTGTTCCAAGCTGCGCCGATTAAGCCGATTGGCCAGGTCATAAGGAACTTGAAGCCATCGACGAGGCAGACGGTATTGTAGGTTCAAAAAATCCCATCGGGTGAATTTGCGTACCGATTCTTTGTTCTTCAGGTAATAGTCCATGACCTTTTCACTGCCAAAGACTCCGCGCAGGTCCACTTGACCAAAGACGGATTCCAAAATTTGACGCATCGCCTCCGGATCGTATTCCCTCACATGCCAGGGATTACGGGTAAGGGACATGAGTCTGTTCGGGGTTGTCAAAATCAAAACCCCACCTGGTTGCAAGACCCGATGAATTTCTTTGAGAAATTCAAGATCATCCTCAATATGCTCGATGACTTGGAAGGTTACCACGGCATCAAATTGATTGGAGTTAATGCCCCCCAAGGGAGGAACCGTCATCTGCAGGGTTCTTGTATTGGAAGGGACTTGCAGATTAGGCACTGGAAATTTATCGATGCCCAAATACTGTTGGCAATGCTTGGCCAACAATTTCATCCCGTATCCTTCACCGCAACCCACTTCGAGCACGGAACCCTTCATCCAGGGGACGGCCGCTTTGTAGGCCGCCATATGTCGCTGGTAGATGGGGTTTTCGGAAGCATCCTCCGCAGAAGAGCGTTCGGCAGTTTGTATACCCATAGAGGACGTGGATTCGGTTTTGGGGAAGAAGAGTGCCCAAAGATAATTTCCCCTTACGACGTTGTTGCCCGTGCAACAAGGTCGCTGCAACGCATCGTGACCCTGGAAGACGGAATGCGGATCGCGTTTGGGCCCTGCCTGCAGGGGATGGGCGGGTTCATTTTGGCGAGGCTCACTTCAAAGGTCCAATCGGACCACTCCGACCGCAGGGCCATGAGGATTCCTGCAATCACCTCCTCCAAAAGGTCGCGGGGTTCCAGAAACACGGCTTCGGCAAGCGCATAAATTCGACCATAATCCGGCCACCCCGGGCCCAAGGCAGGCTGCAAGGATCCATGGACAGCATGCTGAGGGCCAAAAGCCTTAATGTCAAGGATAAATGTATTCCCTTTCACCTTCTCGTCGGGATACAACCCGTGGAAGCCTTTGAATTCAATACCCTCCAAAGCAATCTCGGCCATGGTCTTACGTTTGAGCAACGAAGGTCTTAAATTTGCCCCGAAATCCCAAATTTAGAACCCAACCATGCGCACCGATACTTACCAGCACCCGGACCATTACTTGGTCGATGAATTATTGACCGAGGAACATCGCCTCATCCGCGACAGCGTTCGGCAGTACGTCAAAAAGGAGCTGAGCCCTATCATCGAAGACTATGCCCAAAGGGCCGAATTCCCCAAACATATCCTTCCCCAACTGGGCGCTATCGGGGCTTTTGGGCCTTCGCTGCCTGCGGAATACGGGTGCGGTGGTATGGACCAAATTGCTTACGGCATCATCATGCAGGAGTTGGAACGCTGCGATTCCGGGATTCGTTCCACAGCCTCTGTACAGGGTTCCTTGGTCATGTACCCGATTTTCAAATACGGTTCCGAAGAGCAGCGCCGCAAATACCTCCCCAAGCTGGCCACCGGCGAATGGATGGGTTGCTTTGGCTTAACGGAACCCGACCACGGTTCCAACCCTGGTGGGATGACCACCCACTTCCTAGACAAGGGGGATCATTACCTCTTGAACGGGGCCAAGATGTGGATTTCCAATGCCCCCTTTGCCGATATCGCGGTGGTTTGGGCTAAGGA
>VHBD01000196.1 GCA_016872125.1 Sphingomonadales bacterium | reverse complement strand
ATTCCCGATGACTTCAAATACTTGGCCGTGGCGGAAAGCGGCTTGGCCAATGCAATTTCATCCGCAGAGGCGGTGGGTTTCTGGCAATTTCTGGCTGCAACAGCCCGCCAACATGGCTTGCAAGTCAACGAAGAGGTAGATCAGCGTTATGACCCATGGCTGGCGACCGAAGCGGCCTGCCGCTATCTTCAGAAATCCCATGCCCAGTTTGGCAATTGGTCCATGGTGGCCGCTTCCTATAACATGGGCACCTCAGGCCTGCAGCAAGCGGCTCAGTACCAAGGCCAGGATTCTTACCATGCCCTGCATCTGAACAATGAAACCTCCCGGTATTTGCCCCGTATCCTCGCCATCAAGACCATCATGAAACACCCCGAACGCTATGGGTTTCATTTGACAGCCGCTCAGCTTTATCTACCTTACGAAACCACCGAATGGACGATACAGGAACCTGTTGCCAATTGGGCGGCCTATGCCCGCAGCCAGGGAATGGACTTTCGTCAACTCAAAATATTCAATTCCTGGATTCGTAAGCCCTATCTTCATAACAAAGATCGCAAGACCTATACCTTGCGCAAGCCTACCCCAGAATTTACGCAGAAAGCCTCGCGCTGGGCCTTGGTCCCTGTTTCGGAATGGGGGCTGAATACGCCCAGTCCCAAAGGCCCTTCCCGGTGATGGCCTCTGCTGCGCCGAAGGCGGAGTTCCTTCGCATCGAGGGCGCTTCAGAACATAATCTACAGTCTCTGGACTTGGAGATACCCCGCCAGTCCCTGGTGGTGATCACCGGGCCCAGCGGGAGCGGCAAATCCTCTTTGGCCTTTGCGACCTTGTATGCCGAAGGGCAGCGCAGGTATTTGGAATCCTTTTCGGCCTATGCCCGTCAATTCATGGGCAAGCTGGAGCGGCCTGCGGTGGATCGTATCGATGGATTGAGTCCGGTGATTGCCATTGAGCAGAAGACCACCTCCCGCAATCCCAGATCCACGGTGGGTACCACGACCGAAATCTACGATTTCCTAAGGTTGCTCTATGCTCGTATTGGGCAGGCGCATTCATGGATTTCGGGCAAGGCGATGCAGCAGTTCAGCAAGGAGCAGATCATGAATCTCTTGGTTAGCGAATACCATCATCGTGAATTGATGCTTCTGGCTCCTTTGGTCCGCGGCCGCAAGGGACATTACCGCGACCTTTTCGAACAATGGCGTAAACAGGGTTTTACCAAAGTCAGGGTTGACGGGGAGGTAACGGAGTTACGACCCCGCATGCAGGTGGATCGCTACAAGGTGCACGATATTGAATTGGTGGTGGATCTGTTGATTCCGGGCAAGGACTCGGCCCATCGCCTGAAGAGCAGCGTGGACCTTGCTTTGAAGCTGGGCAAAGGAATCCTTCTGTGCGGGACCCCTGTGGATGCGGGATGGGAATGGAGGTATTTCAGCAAATTATTGACCGATTTAGAAAACGGGCTAGCCTACGATGAGCCGCAGCCCAATACCTTTTCGTTCAATCTCCCGTACGGTGCATGCCCCAAGTGCCAAGGCTTGGGCTACAAAGTGGAAGCGGACCCGGAACTCATCTTTGCAGACGAGGGTTTGACCATCGCAGCCGGGGGAATTGCTCCTTTGGGCGAATACAAAGACAATTGGATCTTCAGGATCATCGTTGCCTTGGGCAAGAAGCACGGCTTTGGTTTGCAAACCGTGGTGGCCAAACTCAAACCGGAGCAGAAGCATGTCCTTCTCTATGGGCAGAAGGACCCCGTTGCTTTGGACATGGGCAAGGAAAGAGGGGTGGAATACCATGAATTCGATGGCCTGATGGCCTTGATCGCCAGACAAGATGAGTGGGGCAATGCCTCGTTGCAAGAATGGGTGCAGCGCTTTGTCCGTCAGAAACCGTGCGTTGAATGTGGAGGCGGTCGTCTCAAGAAGGAGGCCTTGCACTTCTTGATCCAAGGGAAGAGCATTGCCGACCTCTGCGCGATGGAACTTGATGCCCTTCAAGCCTGGCTCAAGGCTTTGGACGGCACCTTTGAGGGCAACAAAGCAGTGGTCGCAGGGGAAATTCTCAAAGAATTAAGCACGAGGCTGCAATTTCTTTTGGATGTGGGCTTGGGGTATTTGCACCTTCATCGGACCACAGCCACCTTGTCCGGCGGGGAATCGCAGCGTATTCGCTTGGCGGGCCAACTCGGGTCCGGACTCAGCGGGGTCCTGTATATCCTGGATGAGCCCAGCATTGGCTTGCATCAACGCGATAATCAGCGATTGATCGGGGCTTTGCGCCACCTGAGGGACTTGGGCAATACCGTCCTGGTGGTCGAACATGACGAGGAAATGATCCGTGCCGCCGATTGGGTCTTGGACTTGGGCCCTGGAGCCGGGAAGGAGGGCGGAAGATTGGTTTCCCAAGGCCCGCCCGCCTTGATGTTCCAATCAGAGGGCTTAACCGCCGATTATCTGGTCGGCCGCAAACATGTTGGGGTCTCCAAGCGGCGACTTGGCCAAGGGACTTGGTTGGAATTGCAGGGGGCTTCCGGTCATAACCTTCAATCGGTGGACCTT
>VHBD01000195.1 GCA_016872125.1 Sphingomonadales bacterium | reverse complement strand
CAAAATTAGGGACAAATTGTGGATAACCAAGAAAAGCATGGGCAGGCTCCGCTGCTTTTTTTGGTTTTTAACCGACCCGATACCACCGAGAGGGTGCTGAAGGCTATCAGAGCGTATCGCCCGGAGCGCCTCTATGTGGCTTGCGATGGCCCCCGCCTAGGGAGAACTGGTGAGGAGGAGGCGGTTCTCAAAGTTCGGCAATGCATTGCCGATGCCGTGGATTGGCCTTGCAGTCTGCAAACCCTCTACAGAGACACCAATTTGGGCTGTAAGAGGGCGGTCAGTTCGGCTTTGGATTGGTTCTTTGAACAAGAAGAACAAGGAATCGTCCTCGAAGACGATTGCCTTCCCCATCCGGATTTTTGGCGTTTTTGCAATGAACTTCTTCATCGATACGCGGACGATGAGCGGTTTTTTATGATTAGTGGCAATAATTTTCAGGAGGGGGAACCTGTCAATGATGATAGCTATTACTATTCCGCCTTGACCCATATCTGGGGTTGGGCATCTTGGAGGAGATCTTGGCTCAAAGTTGACTTGGAAATACAGGGGTTCGATGATTGGGTTCAAGGCGGTGGTTTAAAGAAATTGTTCGGCAATGCCCGGTGGACCAAGGCTTGGCAGAAGACCTTTGATCGCTACCGCCAAGGACGTTACAACACCTGGGATTATCCCTTTCTCTTTGCCGCTTGGAAGCACAACCAATTTGCCCTGCTTCCATGCGTTAACCTGGTCAGTAATATTGGCTTTGGTACGGCGGGGGCAACGCATACCGTATCGGATGTTTACCACAGCCTTTCGGCCATTCCAACCGAGTCTATACGTTTTCCGCTTAAGCATCCGGTTCAATGCCAGCATCAACAGAGCGCTGACCTTCGAACCCTGCGGACCAAAATGTTCCCATCGCCTGTTCGGAAGCTCTGGCGATTTCTCGTCTTTAATTTGCATCGTTATGGTGGTATGCCCTTTTTGTTCGGCCGGCAACGGTGAAGTTCTTGAAAGCCTTCCGGTCGCTGACCTGGATGCGTTGTATCGTCGTTTGTACAAGGCACCGGTTGCCAGACTTTTTGGGGGAAGCGCTGTGTTATCGATTGTTCGATGCCCTGCCTGTGATTTGCGTTGGTACGAGCCATTAGCTGGCGGTGACGAGGCTTTTTATAACACGCTTCAACACAAGCCTTGGTACTATGTTGACCACAAGCATGAATTTGATTTAGCGCTGCCTTACCTATCGAACGGACACCAAGTTTTGGAAGTAGGCTCGGGCAAAGGGAACTTTGCCCGCTTTCTGAATAAATCAGGTTTGAATTTAACGTATACCGGACTGGATTTTAGCCAAGAAGCACGGCGAATGGCAGCAACCTACGGGATCGATATACGGGTTCAATCCGTACAGGAATACGCCGAAACACATCCCGAAAGCCACGAGGTGGTTTGTGCTTTTCAGGTTCTGGAACATGTCGTCGAAATCCGGTCCTTTCTGGATGCTATGGTGAAAGCTCTTCGTCCCGGTGGGACCCTCCTCATCGCCGTTCCATCCGAGGACTCCTATATCAGTCAGTCTAACAACCTAGCCCTCAATCTGCCACCGCATCATATCTCCCGTTATACCGATCGCTGGTTTGAGCACGCGGCCCAGCATCTCAACTTGGAATTGGTGACCGTGCAACACGATCCCTTGCAGGCCCACCATCGTTTTGACTACATTTATCAATTAACCATTGCCTCGATTTATCGAATGTTTGGCTGGAAGCGTCCTATGGTGGATCATCGCCTGGTGAATTGGATGGCGCGTATTCCAGCCTTTGTTTTGGGCAAATTATTGGCCAAAGGATTGGGACCGCACAACAGCCCCCATGGGCATACCGTCTTTGCGGTTTTTCGCAAACCACTGCGCGCTTTGGACCCCATGGAATTCCAACAAGTTCGTGAAAACGATGACAGAACGCTTTAAGGCCTGGTACAAAGCCCAGCAGTTCAGGCCAAGATGGTACAGCGTCTTGATCAATCCATTCTATATCATCAGGAGGGATTTGTATCGGACTTTGTCCGGAATGGCTTCTGAATTTCGTGGAGGCTCCATGCTGGATTTTGGCTGCGGGGCCAAGCCGTATCAACATCTTTTTGATGTCGAGGAGTACATTGGACTTGATATGGAAAACCCAGGACATCCCCACCTAACCGAAGAGGTCGATGTTTTTTACGATGGCAAGACCATCCCCTTTGAGGCTCATCGCTTTGATTATGCGTTGGCCAGCGAAGTCCTCGAACATGTTTTTGAACCTGACCGTATCCTGGGTGAATTGCATCGGGTACTCAAGCCGGGCGGTCTCGTTTTGTTTACGGTTCCTTTTGCTTGGAATGAACACGAAATGCCTTATGACTATGCTCGTTACAGCCAAGGCGGCTTTGCGGCGTTGTTGGAACGCAATGGCTTTGAGGTGATTCGAAGTTCCAAAACCAATGGATATACTGCGACTTGGTTGCAAATGGGCATTCTGGGTTGGTACCAAAGGTGGGAGACTCGTAACAAATTTTTGAACCTTGGAATAGGCCTGATTTTACTTGCCCCGTTGAACATACTTGCCGCCGCATGGGTTT
>VHBD01000194.1 GCA_016872125.1 Sphingomonadales bacterium | reverse complement strand
AATGAGTCAACAAATGCAGCTACCGGGTTGGAGCATAGGGCTTCGTAACATGAGCATAACGGGTACTGGCCCCGACGGAATTGATTATCCTATGGCGAGACGATTCAATTCCCTGCAATTCGGACTCAGCCTACCCCTTTGGAACAGACCATTAAAAGAGCAAGCCAAGGCCGATCGTTTACGTTCCGCTTCTGCGAATACCATGGCTCAACATGGCCAAGAAAATCTGAATTCCCTTCAACGTCAAACCTTGCTCCAAATACAAAGTCTCAAGACCCAATGGGATCAATACAACCAAACCTTGCTTCCAATAGCTGACGAATTAATCAAGAAAGCCCATTCGGATTTGGCCTCCGACAAAATAAATCTCGTCCAATGGACTTTAACCCTACAAACCGTTTTAAAAACCAAAGAGTCACAGCTTCAATTGGTTCAAGATTTGAACGAAGCCTTGGTACGTTTTCACTACCCAAGGTTAAACCATTGATGACCTCCTATTCAACGCCGCGATCATTGCCGCACACCGTCCTGACAGGTGATATTCGTTGACAAAATATCGGTAGTGATCCCGACTGGGGTCGAACCAGTAACCTACTGCTTAGAAGGCAGTTGCTCTATCCATTGAGCTACGGGACCTGCAAAAGTGTGAGGTGGACTTGGGCCTAGGCCCCATCCCCTTCAACCAGCGGGCAAAGATAATCGGAGTGAGAGGCTTATTTTTGCCTTCAACAGCCGCCAAACGGCTTCATCCAAACCATGTCTGTACTCGTTGGCCGCAAGGCCCCCCTCTTTAGCGCCCCCGCTGTTGTGGATGGGAATCGTATCGTTCCCGATTTTCAACTCGAAAGCCTTATCGGCCGCCAGACCATCGTCCTGTACTTCTACCCCAAGGACTTCTCGGGCATATGCCCCAAAGAACTCTTGGCCTTTCAGCAACAATTGCCCGAATTTGAGAAGCGCAATTGCGCCGTTTTGGCCTGCTCCACCGATAGCGATGTCAGCCACAAAGCCTGGCTGAATACCCCTGTGGCCGAAGGTGGCATTCAAGGGGTGACCTACCCGCTCATCTCCGACTTTACCAAAACCATCACCGCCCAGTACGGTGTCTTGGCCGGGGAATACGATTACAACGAAGCAGGGCATTTGATTTGCGATGGCCCCATGATTCCCTACCGCGGCCTTTTCGTCATCGACAAAAACGGTTTGGTCCAGCATCAAGTCGTGAATTTCTTTACCCTGGTTCGATCGGTCAAAGATGCGCTGCGGATGGTGGATACCCTTCACCGCTTCCAGGAACAAGGTGAGGTTTGCGAGGTTGAATTGTAATCCTTAGGATACCATGTTTGACAAATTAAGCAATCGCCTTGAACAAGCGATGCGAACCCTCAAAGGTCAGGGACGTATCACCGAGAACAATGTATCCGAGACGATGAAAGAAATCCGCCGGGCATTGCTCGACGCGGATGTGAGCTACAAAATAGCCAAAGAATTCACCGAAGAGGTCAAGGCCAAGGCGATGGGACAGGACGTGATCCGCCATGTTTCCCCAGGGCAACTGCTCGTCAAAATCATGAACGAAGAATTGACCCGGCTTATGGGTCAACAATCTTCTCCCTTGATGCTCAAGCCCAACGGGACCTCGGTGGTCCTCATGGCCGGGCTTCAAGGTTCCGGCAAAACCACGTTCACCGGCAAATTAGCTCTGATGCTCAAGTCCCAGGGCAAGAAAATCATGATGGTGGCCTGTGATGTGTACCGTCCTGCCGCAATCGACCAATTGCGTATTCTGGGTGAACAAATCGGCGTGCCGGTTTACAGCGAGCCGGACGAAAAAAATCCGGTAAGCATCGCAGCCCGAGCAGTCAAACAGGCCAAGACCGAAGGGTATTCCGTGGTCCTTGTGGACACTGCGGGCCGACTCGCCGTGGACGAGGCCATGATGAACGAAATTGCCGAAATTCATCGCAATGTGTTACCGGATCAAACCTTGTTCGTGGTGGACGCCATGACCGGTCAAGATGCGGTGAACACTGCAGCGGCCTTCAATCAGCGTTTGAATTTTGATGGTGTGGTATTGACCAAAATGGACGGGGATGCCCGCGGTGGTGCTGCCCTCACGATCAGCTATACCGTAGGCAAACCCATCAAGTACGTATCAACTGGCGAGAAGCTGCAGGCCCTGGATGTTTTCCACCCGGACCGCATGGCCAACCGAATTCTGGGCATGGGCGATGTCGTCTCTTTGGTCGAAAAGGCGCAGCAGCAAATCGACGCTGAAGAAGCTGCCAGGCTGCAAAAGAAAATTTCCAAAAATCAATTTGACCTCCAAGATTTTTACGAACAAATCCAGCAGATCAAAAAGATGGGCAACATGAAGGATTTGCTCGGGATGATCCCCGGGGTCGGCAAGGCCATCAAGGATATGGAATTTTCCGAGGAAAACTTCAAGCAAACCGAAGCCATCATCATGTCCATGACCCCCCGTGAGCGTCAAGAGCCCGAAATCTTGAACGGAAGCCGCAGGGAACGCATTGCCAGGGGCTCAGGAACCAAAGTTCAGGATGTCAATCAGCTCCTTAAGCAATTTGGAGAAATGAAGCAGATGATGCG
>VHBD01000193.1 GCA_016872125.1 Sphingomonadales bacterium | reverse complement strand
AATCGCAACCAAAGCAAAAAGAATAGACCAAATCGCTGAGACCTTGATATCATCCGCAATCGTAGGGCCTACCTTCTGCGAACTCATTAAATAACTTGTCTTGAAGGTCTCTTGGCTAGGTTTGGACTTGTAAAGGCCCGACAGCCCCTGCCACAATTTATCCTCCACCTCAGCGTCTATTGCTTCGCTGTTATCGTTGATTTTGTAGGTGGTGGTGATTTTGAATTGTCGCTCACCGCCAAAGGTTTTGACCTCCGGGGCAGAGCCGTAAACGGTCGTCAAAGCCGAACGTATATCCGCAGCACCTCGATCTGAATCCACGGCCACGACATAACTACGCCCACCCTTGAAGTCAACCCCTAAATTGAAGCCCTGCGTAAACATGGAGATCAAACCAGCCACTATCACAGTAAGCGAAACTCCGTACCAAAGCCTGCGTCGCCCCAAAAAGTTAAAATTCAGATTGGTAAACATCTTCAAAGTCGCAGAGGTCCCAAAGGTTATGGGTTTATCTTTCGAGATATAATATTCCATGATCAGGCGGGAGAGGAACAAAGCCGCAAAGAGGGAGGTAAGAATGCCCACAATCAAGGTCGTCGCGAACCCCTTGATAGGACCTGAACCGAAAATATACAGCACAATACCGGTGAGGATAGTCGTAACGTTCGCATCAATAATCGATGAGTACGCGTTGGAGAAACCATCGCTCACCGCCTGACGCTGGCTTTTGGATCGAGACAATTCTTCGCGAATACGTTCAAAAATCAAAACATTCGCATCCACCGCCATACCGATGGTCAATACAATACCCGCTAAACCTGGCAGGGTAAGGACCGCTTGCAGCGAGGCCAGAATGCCGAAAATAAAGAAAATGTTAGCGAACAATACAGCATTGGCAATCAGGCCAGAGCGGGCATAATACAAGGCCATGAAGACCAAGACCATTAACAAGCCCATGACGATGGACCATAATCCGCTTTGAATCGCTTCTTTACCCAAGCTAGGCCCAACCACAGCCTCCTCGACAATACGAGCAGGAGCAGGGAGCTTACCAGCTTTGAGTATATTGGCAAGGTCTTTAGCCTCTTCGGTCGTAAAATTTCCGGAAATTGAAGACATCCCTCCGGAGATTTCTGACTGAACGGTGGGGAAAGAGTACACATAATCATCCAATACAATGGCCACCGACTTCCCAATGTTATCGGCAGTCATGCGCCTCCAACGCTTTGCGCCTTCGGCATTCATGGTCATGGAAACCTCCACTTTACCAAAGGGATCGATGGATTCTCTGGCATCGGTCACCACATCCCCCTCCAACCCGGCTTGATCCTCATTTCCACGCTTTTTGAGGGCCACCAAATCAAAGAAGCGATTGCCCTCCCCACGTCCTTTCACGGTCCACAACATCTTCATGTTTCGCGGTAGGAAATTTTTCACCTCGGTTCTGGCCATGATGGTATTGACGGCAGCGGTATCGCGGGCAGCAGAGGTTCCCACAATGGGGCCTTGGGATACCTTGGAGCTCCCGTCTTTGTCTTGGTAAACCGCAGGCATCAGGATGGCAAACAAAGGATTTTCTTGTCTGGTCCTGGCCAGTCCTGCTTCTGAAGTGTCACCGGCCATCGAAGTATCGGACTTGGCAAGATCCCTTAACAGCGCATTCTTAGCGGATGACGTATCCGCTAATGCTTTGGTGGTATCCCCTGAGTTGGATGAGCTATCCATGGCCGTCTTCCCTTTGAGTTTGGATTCGGCAGCCAAGAATTTATTGATTTCCGCCACCCTATCGAGGACTTCCGCCGCTTCGAAAGTTTCCCAAAATTCAAGCTTTGCCGTACCCTGCAAGAGTTTGCGTACACGATCCGGATTATCAACACCGGGCAATTCAATGTTAATTCTTCCGGATCCTTGTTGGCGCTGAATATTGGGGGATGTAACACCGAATTTATCAATACGAGTTCTCAAAATATTGAAAGAGCGATCAATGGCGCTTTCTGCCTCGGCACGGATCACGGCGATTACCTCTTCATCGGAGGTATTGAAATCAATTCGACCTTGGTTTTCGCGCGTTGCAAAGATGCCAGCCAAGCGGGCATTGGGGGCCTGCTCTTTGTAGGCTTGAACGAAAAGTGAAACATAATCCGATTGCGAGGAGGCCTGCCTGCTGGTGGCCAATTCAAGGGCTTTGTTGAAGGCCGGATCTTTGCTCTGGTTACTCAAAGCACGGATAACATCAACGACATCCACTTCCATCACCACATTCATACCACCCTGAAGGTCAAGACCCAGATTTAGTTTCTGATCACGAACCTGGGCATAGGTGAATTTCTTAAGCCATAAGAAATTGAAGACCTCTTTCTCGGCAATCGAATCCAGGTAGCGTCTTTCCAAGGATTCGTCTCCTTGGGCAAAACGTTTGGCATCGCCTTCCACATTGGAAGCAATCCAAGTGAAACTCAGTTGATACAAACAAATCAACGCAAACAAAGCGGCAAACCACCGCACAGCACCTTTGGCTTTCATAGGAATTAATTAAAAAGATTAAAGAAAAAACTTGGGCTATTTTCTGCAAAGCACGCCCTAAACCATTTTGCAGAGCTCAGAGCTGTAACCCACTAAGGGGCTCGGGTAGGTAGGGCCGATGTGAGCAACAAACCCCACACGGCCAATGCGGCTCTGGG
>VHBD01000192.1 GCA_016872125.1 Sphingomonadales bacterium | reverse complement strand
TCCAAAGAGCAACAAGAACCCTTGTGGAAACGATTTAAAGGCGCTCTGGATCAATTCTATGGCGCACGCCTTCAGCATTACAAAGCCGCCAAAGCGGCAATGCAAGAATTGGTGCAACAACGCGAATTATGGTGCAAAGAAGCCGAATCCTGGAGCCAGTCCACCGACTGGAAAGCAGGAACCCAGGCTTTAACCACCTTGCAAAAAATCTGGAAAGAAGCCCCGGCTTTGCCCCGTAAAATTTCGGACAAATATTGGAACCGTTTTCGCAAAGCCTGCGATACTTTTTTTCAAGCCAAGAACTCCTTCTTCTCCGACGAAAAAAGCAAGCAAGCCGAGAACCTCGAACACAAAAAGGCCCTTATCGAAAGGCTGAATACCTACACCAGCTCCGGGGATACATCGCAGGACATGTCGGTCTTGATGGAAATTCAGCGTTCATGGAACGAAATTGGCTTCGTACCGATGGCGCACAAAGAAACCCTGCAGAAGCAATTCCGTGAGCTTACCAACAAATGGTTTGATCAACTGAAAATTGACCGGGAATCGCATCGAGAAGCCCAGTATCAAACCCGTCTCCAGCAGATGAGCAACCATCCTGCCGGAGACCGTGAATTATCCAAAGAGCAGACCCAGCTTCAGTACAAAATCAATGATTTGCGTAAGGAGATGGATCTTCTGGAGAACAACCTTGGATTTTTCTCACGTTCCAAAAACGCGGACCTCATGCGTCAAGAAGTTGAAAAAAAGATCGAGGTCATCAAATCGCAGGTCATCCAATTGGAAGCCAAGCTGCGTTTGGTTCGTCAGTCTCGCCAAAGCGAAAAAGACAGGACTCAAGACCCCAAATCGCTCAAGAGCAATTGATTGTAAAAACACGATTAGGTATCGTATTTACGCAATAAACGCAACAATACTTCCATATCCCTGGGATACGGAGCTTCCACCAAAGGCATGGGGGTTTCGGGATGTGCAATTTCCAAGGAGCGTGCATGCAATGCCAAGCGACAGATCATGGGCGCCTCTTCTTCCGTATCCTTGGAAATACGGTACTTACGGCCTTTGAGCAGGGAAAGAAAGGGCATTTCCCCGCCATAGGCCTTGTCAGCTACAATACGGCAATTTTGAGACGCCAAGTGTACCCGGATCTGATGGGTTCGACCGGTAACCGGTTTGCATTCCAATAAGGTAAAATGCCTGAAATACTCCAAACTTCGTACATAGGTCAACGCTTCTTTGCCCTCTTTGAAATCCACCCGCATAAGACCGTCGCGACCTTGGCCTATCGGTAAATCGATTGGCTGATCATCAAAACGGTGGATGCCCCAAACAATGGCATGATAAACCTTGGATACCAGTCTTTGTTCGAAGGCGTAGGCAGCAGCTTTGTAAGATGCCTCGCTCCTTGCCCAGAGCATAATGCCCGATGTTTCCTTGTCCAAACGGTGGCAAGGACTCAAACGGGAGTCAAATGCTTTAGCCCAACGTATCATGCTGGGGGCATTGCCTTGACGCTCGTCCAAAGTGGCGAGCAGCGGGGGTTTGTTCAAAGCCAGCCAATCACCGGACTCCCACAGAAGAAAATTTTCGAAAGGTTCGCGCTTCACAGAGCCCTAAGGTACGGCCCTTAGCCGTTGGCCTTGTCCAGCGTAAACCCAAAAGTGGACCCAACCCCGGCAGATGAACGCACATGAATGGTATGACCATGGACCTCCAGCATATGCTTGACGATGGCCAAACCCAAGCCTGTGCCGCCTTCGGAACGGGATCGGCCTTTGTCCACCCGATAAAAGCGCTCGAACAGCCTTGGCAAATGTTCTGCCTCTATGCCTAAACCGTTGTCGGAAATTTCAACCAAAAAATGGCGATCCATATCGTAAACCCCAACCTGAGTTAATCCTTGGTCGTTACCGTAATGGATGGAATTGGAAAGAAGGTTGACCAAGACTTGCCTGATTTTTTTACGGTCGGCTCTGACCATAAAGGGAGCTCGGCAACCCTCTTTCACTTGAATTTGGATGCCACGTTGGCGAGCCTTATGGTCGACGGAATCAAAGACATCCTGAAGCATTTCCTGAAGATCAAAGTTTTCCCAATCCATTTTGACTGATCCGGATTCCAATTCGCTGATGGTTAACAAATCTTTGACCAAGGCCTCCATACGATCTGCGGATCGCGCAGCCTTTTTGAGAAAATTCAAGTTAGTTTCGGGATCATCCATCGCCCCGTCCAAAAGCGTGTGGATATAACCCTGTATATTGAAAATAGGAGTCTTAAGTTCATGGGAAACATTCCCTAGGAATTCCTTACGGTATTTTTCCAATTGATCGGCCTCTTCTTTTTTGCTGGTCTGCTCCTTACTCCATAGTTGCACTTCCTCATATACCTGCCCTATGGGATCCTCGTTTATCGAGTAAACCTCCTCGCCTCCCCCATGGGATTTGGTCGATCGGATGGTTTTGTAAATTAATTTGATTTTACGATAAATAAAATAATTGATGGCATAATAAACCATCGCCAAAACAGAAATCCCGGTGATGAGGCTCAAAATGATCACTCTTGACTGGGCAACAGCCAAGGCATGAGCAGAACCGGCCATCAACATAGCCGAAGTGAAGGCCACGATAATGGCCACCTGTATAGGAGTGATGTTTTTCAATTAAGCTCGAATTTATAGCCTACCCCCTTGATAGTGGTAATGTAGGCATCTCCGAGCTTCTCACGCAGTTTTCGAATGTGGACATCGATGG
>VHBD01000191.1 GCA_016872125.1 Sphingomonadales bacterium | reverse complement strand
GGATTGCCCTGAGTGTATCCGTTGTTATAGGAATAGGGTGCGGTTGGTGATGAACCCAACGGAAAATCGATGCCAAATGAAGTGCTGTCAAGGTCTGCATCAAAGGCCAGCGACTGCAAATAAATGGTATCGATCGGGTTAAGGATCGAAAAGGCCGTGGGGTCCGTCGCGAATTCAGGAGATTTGTCGCAAAGCGCTGCAGGGGTAAGCGTAACATTGGTTATTGGATCGCGGTATGGAAACATTTTGACCACCAAAGTCTGGAGCCCGTTGGCCGCGGTGCTGTTGTTGATATCTGGTCGGCAACACGGTATCGCGTTTCCGGTTTGGGTGGTATGAAAGGTATATCCAGCAGGAGGTGGGGGGCCAAGAGCGGAAAGGTCCACAGTCCCCCTGAAAATATACCGGGCTACCGAGCCTTGATTCTGACCGGCGGCATTGGCGGGGGGGTTGCAGCTTAGGTAATTGTTCCCTGGGCATCGGGGGGAGATATCATCCGGTGAACCCGTCAAAATTGGCAAATTGGTTGTTATCCCGTTAGGTCCCTGCAGGGTCAAGGCCGTTTGAGTCCATGGAATACCAGCGCAGTCCCGGTAAACTTTGACGGTGAATTCAAAGAGACCGTTCCCCGAACATTTGTAGGTAATTTCACCACCGAGAATGTGAGAGGCCTGGACATCGGGTCCCAGGAACCATGTAAGCGTCAGCAGCATCGCCGATATCAACCAGCCCTTAATATTCGACATTAGAAATTTTATTATCGGCTCAAAATACAAAAGAAAAAAGGCCCACGGAATCGGGCAACCCGAATTTAAGCCGATTTAATGCCCATGGTGCTTGGGTTCTACCTCGACATTTTCCATCCATTGGGAATATTCCACGTAACGCAAGGCTGTTTCTTGCATGGACAACAATTGGTCTGGACTAACCTTTTTGACGGCCTTTGCGGGAATTCCCGCATAGATATACCCGGATTCACAACGAAAATTCTCCAGAACGACCGCCCCAGCGGCCACGATGCAGCCCTTTTCCACTACTGCATGATCCATCACAATGGCACCCATACCGATCAAAACGTCATCTTCGATGGTGCAACCGTGCACGATGGCACGGTGGCCGATACTGACCCCGGAACCAATTTGGGTGGCCGCCTTGCGGTAGGTGCAATGAACCACCGCACCGTCTTGGATATTGGTACGGTCACCGATCCTTATGGAGTGAACATCCCCGCGAATCACGGCTTGAAACCACACGGTGCAAGCATCCCCCAAAATGACATCTCCCGTAAGGGTTGCATTTGGGGCGATGAAGCAATCCTTTCCCCAGGTTGGACGCAGTCCATTCACCGAAACGATGAGGGGCGATTGCCCGGGGGCAGGTCCAGCAAATTGGCTCATGGTGATACGTTTGAAACGATAATGTACAATTTCGGAAATAAAGATGCTCAACAAAGAAAGGACCCAAGGTCTTGAGCCCGAAATTTAAAGCATGGATTCTTCGTTGACATTGCCCACCTACACACGTTCTGAATTGGCCCTGCGAAACGGGCAAGACCGTCCTGAAATCTGGATCGCTTGGGAAGGGAAAATCTTCGATGTCACCGAGAGCCGCCTCTGGAGGAACGGCAAGCATTACGAACATTGGGCCGGGCAAGATCTGACCGAAGAACTGGCCGACAGCCCTCATGGTCGTCGAGTTTTTGAGGGGCGTGAACCGATTGGATTTTTGGAAAAAAAAGAGACATGCTGACCCCATGGAGTCTGCTAATCAGCTGATATTCAAAGATATTTTGGTGTTGGCTTAGGAGGCCAGCATGGCTTCCATATCCGCATCCACAAGAATACGGCCGCAGTGCTCGCACACGGTGATCTTTTTGCGGAGGCGGATATCCATCTGACGTTGGGGCGGAATATGGTTGAAACAACCACCGCAAGCGTCTCGTTGAACACTCACGACGGCCAAGCCGTTCCGGGCATTTCTACGAATACGTTGGTAAGCCGAAAGCAACCTCGTTTCAATTTTCTTGGTAGCTTTTTCCACCTCTTTGTGGAGGTTCTTTTCTTCTTCCTCGGTTTCGGCAATGATGCTACCCAATTCTGTTCGCTTGAGTTCCAAATCATTTCTTCGGCCTTCCAGCTGTTCGGTCAAATTCTGCAAATCCAAGGCACGGGCATCCAGTTGATGTTTGAATTCTTTGATTTTCTTCTCGGCAATCTGTATTTCGAGGGATTGAATCTCTATTTCCTTGCTCAGTGCATCAAATTCTCGGCTGTTCTTGACCCCCATGATTTGGGTTTCATAGCGAGTCTTGTGCTGTTGGGCTTCTTTGAGCCCAGCCTCTTTCTCGGCAATTAATCGTTTGATTTGCCCAATTTCTTCGTTTTGACGTTCCAACCTGGTCTCCATTCCCGCGACCTCGTCTTCTAAATCTTGTACTTCCATCGGCAGTTCCCCCCGGTATGTCCGAAGGCGATCGATTTCTGACTCAATGTTCTGAAGCTTGAACAGGTTGACAAGTTTGGTTTCGACGCTATGATCCATGATTTTCGTTTCGTAAAGAGAAATATTGAGCTGGGTTCTGCAAACTGTTGGTTTGAAGGACGGCAAAGGTACTGAAAAAGGGTTGAATTATGGCTTGAATCCGTTCGATGGCAGGAATTTCTGTTTCGGCATGGCCGGCCTCAATGAGCAGCATTTCATCCCCGGCATCCAAGAAATGATGGTGCTTGATTTCGGAGGTAATGAAGGCTTGGGCCCCGGCGCT
>VHBD01000190.1 GCA_016872125.1 Sphingomonadales bacterium | reverse complement strand
ACTCCTTGCTTCGCTCTCGCTTCTTGGCATTGGGCGAGCAATTGGGATGCCAAGTGCATATCCCGCCCATGAGCTGGTGTACCGATAATGCGGCCATGATCGCGGCATCGGCGCGCATCCTTTTGGATCATGGGTACGTATCAGGGGAGGCAATGGGCCAAAAGCCATTACCCCGTTGGCCGTTGATGGAATACCTTGGTGAACTTTCCGTCTTAAACCTGGGCCTACAAGGCGGGTCTTAGCGCTGTGCCAGATTCAACAGATTCACCGGATTCGTTGTCATCACCGGAAGGCGTTTCTGCCCAAAAGGCCTGGGAGCTGGAATTGCTCGCTGAATTTGCCAACGAAGCGACCCGCAACAGGGCCTTCACCAAGCTGATGGAGCGCTACCGCAAAGCCCTTTACTGGCATATCCGTCGCATGGTTTTGGACCATGATGAGACCGATGATCTGCTGCAGAACACCTTTATACGCTGTTACCAGAGCTTGGACCGCTTTGAGGCCCGATCCGGCCTGTACACCTGGCTCTACCGAATTGCAACCAACCTCTGCCTCTCTCATCTAGGCCAAAAGAAGCGTCGCCGTATGCTATCGCTGAGCGACGACACGGTGCGGTTGGAGGCCGAACTCAAGAGGGTGACCCCCCAGGAGCGATTGGGTTCGCCGGAATACTTGCTGGAGAAGGCCTTGTTGAAGCTGCCCCCTAAGCAGCGTTTGGTCTTCCAGATGCGGTACTACGACGAATTGCCGTACGAGCAGATGTCGGAAATTCTGGGAACCAGCGAAGGGGCCCTCAAGGCCTCCTACCATCTCGCCTTCAAAAAAGTAGAAGCAATCTTGAAGCGCCGTTAAACCCAGCCCCTCTTTCGAATGTCCATAAACCACTTTTCATAAAAATGGATCTCCAACGCCATCCCAAGATTGCTTTCAAGCAGGATTACCCGATTCCTGAAGGGTATGATGAGGGATTCTCCCACCGTGTCTTGGCACGTTTGGAGAGGGTCGATGACGATGCTCCTTCGCTGAATCCTGGGGTAGTGACCGTCCTCTTGGCATGGTCGGGCAATGCAAGGGCCTGGGCAGTGGCAGCCAGCTTGGCATTGGTGGTGGGGGGATGGTTTCTGGGGCGCCTATGGTGGTCCGGTGCTGAACCTGTCATCGAGGCCAATGCGTCCTCGGATTTGTTGGCCAATCTCCGTGCAGAGGAGGCCCATGACGCCGTTCTGCATAGCGCAAATTTGGAGCTCCTTGAAGAGGTCGTGGAGCAAGATCCCAACAGCCAAGTCCTGCTAAGTGAATGGGCAGAACAAATGAGCAACGACCCTGTTACCATGCAAGAAGCCCTCACCGCCTTACCCCATGACCTGGGTGCCTTGGTGGAAGAGGCGGAGATCAAAATTTAATCTTTGATTTAAATAAATAAGTTTAATTTATTATAAATCAGTTAATTACACAAAGTATATCCTAAAAATAAAGCCATGATCAAGTACGTTTTCGCTTTTGCCCTGCTATGCACTTTTGCGGCCACTGCCGAAACGCTGCCCCAAGAAAGAATCAAAGCAGCCAGGGTGGCCTACCTCAGCAGGGAGTTAAGCCTAAGCCCTGAGGAAGCCGAGAAATTTTGGCCGGTGTACAACCAATACGATGAGCAACGCGAAGACCTTAGGGCCAGAATTCGTGATCTCATGGAAGAATCCCGAACCAGAGGGTATTCCAGTGATGACAAAGCCAATGCCGCCTTGGATGAAATGTTGAGCATCCGGGAGCAGGAATTGCAGCTCGAAAGGAATTTCCGTAAATCCATGCAGGGCATTTTGCCATCACGTAGACTGGTGGTGTTGCATCAAGCCGAAAGGGAATTCCAGAAGGAGTTGATTCGGCGAATCCAAGACCGTAGGGAGCCTATGCGCCCCAACCGAGGCAGGCGCTAAGTTTGCTCCTGTGGAGCACAGCCATTTAAGGGACCTGTTCAGAAGGCATATTGCACCGACCTCGCCTTGGTCCATGGCCTTGGAGGTGGACCGAGCGGAGGGCTCCTACATCTACGATTACCAGGGCAAGGGCTACCTTGATTTTATCTCGGGAATTTCGGTGAGTATTGTGGGGCATCGGCATCCTGTCGTTCATCGTGCAGTGACCGAGCAATTGGACCGTTATTGGCATACCATGGTCTACGGGGAACATGTGCAACACCCCCAGGTTCGGTTGGCGACTTTGTTGCATGAATTTTTGGGCCCCACCTTGGACCAGGTTTACTTCGCCAATTCTGGTGCTGAAGCCATCGAAGGGGCCATGAAATTGGTCAAAAAAGTGACGGGCAGGCCCCGCTTGGTTTCTTTTCGGAATGCCTACCACGGAGGGACCCAAGGGGCGTTGAGCATTTTGGGTTCGGAGATGTACCGCAGTCCTTACAGACCCTTGCTCCCGGAGACCTATCTTTTGGATTACAACGACGAATCAGGTCTGGATTTTCTGGATGAGCGAGTGGCCGGGGTCTTCGTGGAAGCGGTGCAGGCAGAGGCGGGTGCCTTGCCCGCGAATCCTGGTTGGCTGAAGGCCTTGGAATCAAGATGCCGTCAATTGGGGATTGCCTTGGTTTTTGACGAAATCCAAACGGGGCTGGGGCGTTGCGGGACCTGGTTTGGATTTCAGCATGATGGTATCCTGCCGGATGTGGTGGTGATGGCCAAAGGCCTCGGGGGTGGTTTGCCTATTGGTGCCTTTGCGGCTTCTTCCTCCATGATGCAACAATTGGCGGAGGATCCTCCTTTGGGGCATCTCACCACCTTTGGGGGGAATCCTGTTTGTGCAGCCGCTGCGGTGGCCGTTGT
>VHBD01000189.1 GCA_016872125.1 Sphingomonadales bacterium | reverse complement strand
TTGACGATCTTAGACAAAGTCCGGAAAGCGCCTCTGCCCCTTTGAAGTCAGGTGGGGTGGCAGCCGATAGGATTCGCGTTGCACTCTATGCCCTGCCATGGGGTGAGCAATTTCCGGCTGTGGCAGATTTAGGCAACATGATTGCGGGGAGGTCCTTCGAGGATACCCTTTCGGCTATGGCACAGGTAGGCTCAGATTTGCGGGAGCTCGGCCATATTCCGGTTTGGATTGGGGGAAGCCTACCCCTGCTCCGAGGGATCTTCCAGGGATTCAAAGGGAATGGTCCCACCGACGTTTCGATTGTCTCTTCCCGTACGCATTTCAAAACGGGTCCTGACCTGGCACCGTACGAATTTACCCTTAGGAGCTTGGTCGAAAACGATTCTTTGCACCTTTTCAATTTGAGTTGTTTGGCCGGTCAATCGCACTATCAAGAAGCCGGTGAATCTGCCCTCTTGGAACAAATGCGCTTCGAGCAGCTTCGATTAGGGCCTATGCGACAGCATCCTGATTGGGCAGAGCCTCTACTTCGGTCCTCTGATTTCACCGTTTTTAGCTTGAGCAGTGTTCGTTGGTCCGATACGGAAGGGAATCCTTTTGGAGGGCCCAACGGACTCTTCGCCCATGAGTTTTGTCAGCTGTCGCATTATGCCGGGGCCAACGATCTGCTTAAGGCTGCCTTTTTCTGCGACTATTATCCAACGGATTATTCACCCAAGGCTGATCATGATCATAACATGGCGCAGGCTCATGCCGGTGCTCAGGTCCTCGCCCAAGGCATTTGGTATTTGTTGGAAGGAATAACTCAACGCTGTGATGACACCCCTCGGATCAATTCCAGGAATTATACACGTTACACGATGGCCCTGCCAGGAGATCATGAATTGATCTTTGTGAAAAGCCAGAAGAGCGGCCGATGGTGGATCGAAGTTACGCTCCCGATTCCTGCCGGATCACGCAAAGAGCGATCGCTGTTGGTGCCCTGCACCTACGATGACTACCTCAAAGCAACTGCCGGGGAATTGCCGGATCGTTGGTGGCGAATTCACCAGAAATACCTGCAGTAACGACCGATCTAGGAATTACGAACCATCGCGCGGTTACGAACCATTGCGCGAAAATGAACGGTCGCCTGATAACAAATCATCACCGATATCGGATCGGTAGAAGGCTCCGTCAAAATCCACGGCTGAAGCCAGGTTTCTACTCTTCAGAACGGCCTGATCAAGTTCAGGATGCAAGGCGGTGGTGGCCATGACCCTGCCCCCGCTGTTAACCACCTGATTCTCTTTCCACGCCGTTCCCGCATGAAAACAATAACGATCATCCCCCGGCTCATTGGGCCACTGCATCATGGCCCCGGTCTTGGGCTCCGAAGGGTAACCTTCGGAACATACCACGGTGGTGACAGCGTAGCGCGGATCCACCCAAGGTGCTCCGTGAGGCAATTGCCCTTGAGCTGCTCCGTACATCCATTCCAGCATATCCGGCCCTAGCCTAGGAAAAACTACTTGGGTTTCTGGATCTCCCATCCGAACATTGTATTCAATAACATAGGGGTCCTCCGCAACTTTCATCAACCCCACAAAAAGAAAGCCCCTGTATTCAATGCCTTCTTGTTTTAAACCCTCGAGCGTAGGCCGCACAATTCGTTCTTCGACCCTTTGAAGAAATAGATTATCGGTAAAGGGGGGAGGCGAAACAGCTCCCATACCCCCAGTATTGGGACCAATATCTCCAGGGCCCACTCTTTTGTAATCCTTGGCCACAGGGAGCATTACCGAACGGGTTCCGTCACAGAGGACAAAGACCGAACATTCGATTCCATTCAGAAATTGTTCAAACAATACTTTGGATCCGGAATTGCCGAAACGATTCTGAACCCAAAACATGTCCAGGGCCTCTACCGCTTCTTCTCGTGATGCGCAAATGACCACCCCTTTGCCTGCGGCCAATCCATCCGCTTTGAGTACCAACGGGTAGTTTACGGTGTCCAAATACCGCTCCGCCTCCAACCGCTCCGAAGCCTCAAAGGTTCTCGCACTGGCCGTTGGAATTCCGTAACGATTCATAAAGGCTTTGGAAAAGTCTTTGCTACCTTCCAAGCGAGCCCCTGCCTGACCGGGACCCAAAACCGCCAGATGCGCCAACTCTGGGTCACCTTTACATTGATCCACCAAACCCTGCACCAACGGATCTTCCGGCCCTATCACCACAAAATCCACACGATGTTCCCTTACCCACCTTGACCAAGCCCCAAAATCCCGCCAATCCGGACAATCCTTGGCCGCCCAATGACGGGTACCCGCATTGCCAGGATGAACCCACAGCATATCGCTGAGGGGACTTGAGGACAAATTCACCGCCATGGCGTGCTCACGGCCTCCGGATCCAAGAATTAAAACGCGCAACATAGGATAAATTATTTTGAATTTTCAACCAAAGCCATTGAAGCCAACAAGGCTTCCAATTCCCGTAACCACGCCCTCTTGGGCTCGTTGGGAGCATACACAAAGGCCTCTGCATGGTACGCCACGCCTTTCCCGAACCATGCACGATGCACGAAAGGCCCCCCCATGAAATCTCCCTCCATCTTCCACATTCCGCGGCCTTCATGGGTTTGGCCATCCTGACCCCACAGAGGTGTTAGCAGGAATTCGGTACGGTATTGCGATCCCGGCGAAGGGCCCGGTATGCCTTTGGCCAAGACGGAATCTCTAGCCATCTGTATAAAATTCGCGGCTTTCTTCGCAGAAGCCAAGCTTTCCCCCTTAGGGAGGTTATCCTTCCAAAGAAATAAATTCATGCTTCCTTGCGGAATTTCTTTACTTAACCATATCCTGCCTGGCAAAATTCGCTT
>VHBD01000188.1 GCA_016872125.1 Sphingomonadales bacterium | reverse complement strand
TCAGGGAAGAATCCGGATTGAAGTCCTGGTTCCAAACCGGGGGAGTAATCCACAAGGCATTGATTCCAAGAGATTTGAGATAGGGTATGTCCTTGCGTATGCCTTCGAAATCTCCGCCGTGAAAATAGTGTTCCCTCTGGGGATTCCAGGTTGGCTTGAGGTTGTTACGAGATTGGCCGTCCGCAAAGCGATCGGTCATCACAAAATACATCTGCCAATCCAAAGGCTTGGCAATCTTAAGGTAAGCTGTGGATGGAAGAATCAAACGATTTGGATACTGACCTTGCATGGTCCAAGCCATGGCTTCGATACAACGTGCCGACCAATCCTTTTCGTGGTGCTTGGTTCCTGGGAAAAACCTGGAATTATAACGCAAATTTGGATCTCGATGCTTCTTTCGCCAGGTTCGAATTTGCCGATCAAAAGCCTGTTGGTGGGGTGGATAGAAAGCATCCAAGGTTTGATCGCCATGATCCATGTACAAGGAATGCAGGGCATAGGGTTTATCTTCCTTGGACTTCGCAAACAATGAATCAGTCCGACGCAATAGCCAATCACGATAGGGTTTGGAATTCAAGGTGTCGTTGGTTTGTAGGCTCAGTGGCCAATGCGTACTTAGGCAAACGGCTCCACCAAAGCTTTGAGGATACAAGAGGGCCACGTACGATGAAATGAGCCCTCCCATGCTGGCTCCCATCAAATAGTGGTGACGAGCATCCGGGATGGCAGGGTATTGAACCTTGATCCAGGGCATTAATTCCTTGACCAACCATTGTGCATATTGATTACCCAGTGCGAGTCCTGACCTTTTTTTTTCTGCAGGGCCGCAAAATTGGAGTCGTCAAGGCCTTCCAAACATGGTGGAGGCAGGTATTCCTCGAAACGTCGAGTACTGTTGTCCACCATGACAAGGATGCAAGGCGCAATGCTCCCGTTCCGCAAATGCACTTCCATGAGGCTGTCCAATTCCCAGGACGAACCCCCGTAGCCAAGGGCGGGGTCCATCATGTTTTGACCATCGTGCAGGTACCAAACCGGCAAGGGGCTGTGCTGATCCCAATAAGGCTGCGGGGGCAACCATACCTCCACCGTCCTTGGATTAATGTTATCGAAACGAAAGCCTTCCCAGCGTTCAACTTTCCCAAAGCTCGTTTGGGCCCTGGCCTGAAGCCTCTGCAGGGTTTCTACAGGCCTATGGTTAACCCGGCTCTGTGCCCAAACAACCAAGCCTTGTCTCGGCATGATGCCGAAAGCAGCCCACAGGAGCAAGAGGAAACGGAAAATGCGGTCAATTTGCATGGGCTCAAAATACGAGGATTGCTCCAGTGCAACATGCTCGGCTTATTGTCTTTTGGGCCTAAGTTTGTGCATGCTGAGGATGTTGAATGAAGGTCGATATTGGTCCCAAACATGAGGAAATTTCGCTTTTTGAATTTTGCCATAATACTTGCATTGCTGGGGATAGTATCCTGCGGTACCCCGCGTGAGGACCTCGCTTGGCAAGTACCAAAGCATCCCGCTGATTCGTTGAAGCCGTGGTGCCCAGCCGAAGACACGCTGTCTTGGGCTGCCTTGCGATGGATTCAAGCCCTCGATCGAGGGGATACCCTCGCTTTGATGAGGGTCTTGTCCGATAGTGTTTACACTGGCGATGATAGCGCTGTTCCTAGATCATGGATCCTCAGGCCGCTGTTTTACATGTTCCGTTCCGGTTACCGGCAACAAACCGAATGTTTGGCCCTTTTGCCAACCTTTAGTTTGGAGGATTCGGTTTATCGTGTCATCGGTTACCTGCGTCAGTGTTACCAATCCGGTCAAGTCGGAGCGGGTTTGCAGTGGAAATACCGCAGGTTGGCGGTTCTATGGGAAATGCGGTCCACCAAAATTGTGGGCTGGAAGGTTTGGGAACAAGATTGGACCGGTCCTCATGACATTGAAGATAGCCTAAGGCTAAATCCATGGCCGCGATGGGGCATGCGATGCAGCAAGGCGCCGGATTCTTTGCGGACCTTGGTTCTCCAATGGGAAAAACGGCTGATGGCCAACTATGTGCGTGATGCAGGCTCCTTTTGGAAAGATACGGCATCGGTCAGGTCCCACGATGGATGGGTATGGACAGGCCCTCCGCTAACCATGGCAAGGTTTATGGCCAAAGAGGCGGCGTCTTATCGGGACATGGATACCGTCATACGCGGATTGAATCAGGCAGAGGTCCTTCGCCTGGGCTCTGATGGCGAGATTTTGGGCATGGTATTCGGTACAGAACGATGTTTTAGAAACCAAATCGCCTTGTCTCGCGGTATTCACCGCCTTTATTTCTTAAGAGACGGCAAAATTCATTTTGCAGATCAATATCGTAATTCCACCATAATCCCTTGACTTTGGACAAAAGGACGGACTTTCATTAATCAACCTTCAAGGATTTTTTCATAATATAAGGTTTAGGCATGGATTTAGATTTACTCAAAAATATACAACAAGGTGTTATGGAAAGGTTCCTGCGCTATGTGCAGATTGATACCCAATCCGATTCTCAATCGATGACTGTTCCGTCCACTGCCAAGCAAAAGAATTTGGGTCGCTTGCTTCTCGCTGAATTGAAGCAAATGGGAATCGAGGCCTCCATGGATGAGTATGGGTATGTGGTGGGTAGGCTTCCGTCCAATGCGGGGCCGTCCTTACCGGCTCTCTGTTTCTGTGCTCATCAAGATACGTCTCCGGATTGTTCAGGGGCCAACGTCAAACCGAAGATTCATCCTCATTACGATGGCGGGGATCTGTTTTTGGATGAACAGCAACACCACCACTTGAATACGCTGAATGCCCCCAATTTGTTGCAACAAATGGGGAATACCATCATAACCTCCGATGGGAGCACCTTG
>VHBD01000187.1 GCA_016872125.1 Sphingomonadales bacterium | reverse complement strand
CATCGAGGAACTTACCGACTTGGTGGAAGAAGCCGTAATGTTGGAATTCGATCGAATTACCGAAAGGGGGGGTGTTCTTGGCGCCATGGAATCCATGTACCAACGCAATCAAATTCAAGAGGAGTCTATGTATTACGAAACCCTCAAACACAACGGAGACCTTCCCATCATCGGGGTGAATACCTTCCTCAGCAGAGAAGGCTCTCCTACGTTGATTCCTGGCGAGGTGATTCGCGCAACAGAGGCCGAAAAAGAGGCTCAAATTGAGGCGCTGAATGCATTGCACGGACGCTACCCCTCAGAGGCGCAACATTGGTTAAACCAGTTAAGCCAGGCAGCCCTCTGTCAGGAAAATTTGTTTGCGGTGCTTATGGAGGCGGTGAAATATTGCTCTTTGGGGCAAATCACCCAAACCCTGTACGGGATTGGCGGTCAATACCGTCGCAATATGTGAGGCTTTCGATCCCTAAAACCTTGAACGTTCCTTCGGATTTATTTAGCCGATGAGGCCTCGGACAGAGCACTTTGACGAAGAAACCTTTGCAATTCCAAAAACGCAGAGTACATCTTACGTCCTTTGCGTAAATTATTGAACTCCAACGCATAAATAGACATGGAGGCTGGAAATTCAACGCTATTCTCGGACCGAATAACGGAAATACAAGCTGTTTTCCGGCAAACAAATTTAATGATCGCCTTGGGAGGGCATGGGGCGGGGCAATTCGGGCCTGCCTTGGGCTCTTCATAACGAATACGCACATCCCCCAGTCTGAACACCACATTCCCTGCCTTGTAGTCTTTGCCGTTGATGGTCAGGATCCCATACTCATCCATTCGGCATTCTGACCCAAAAACTCCTTTGAGGAATATTTCGGCATCAATGAAGTCCCTGATCCTGGTTTGTGCCCCTGCACGGTTGCCCATAGCCAGCAGCCACAGGCCTGCTATCGTCAAGGTGAGTACCCTTCTTTGAATTTCTTTCGTCATAATCGACATTGTTTTCAGGTTCCTAAATTAGGCTACCTTTGGGATATCCACCAATTCCTGTGAAGATTTCCTTGATACAATTCCCATTCACCCCACCTGCAAGCGTGCCCTATGGCTGTTTTTGACCATCATTTCTTGTGGACCAAAGGCCTTGTCGTGGTCCTTATTCCTTTCATACAGGCCTGTTCCCCTTCGGATCCGAACGAGGACCGCAATGCTCTTGCCACGGCAAGGGCTTGCCTTGATCGTTACCACGAGGCTGCGGCCAAGGCCCATTTCCGGGATTACTTCCAATGCATGGGCGACTCGTCGGTCTTCGTGGGAACCGATGCAAGCGAACATTGGACCAAGGAGGAATTCATGGCTTATGCCCAACCGTATTTTAATAAGGGCAAGGCGTGGAGCATGCAACCGCTTACACGGCAATTTCATTTCACGTCCGACAGCAGCGTGGCTTGGTTCGAAGAACTCCTCGATACGCGAATGAAATTATGCCGAGGTTCCGGCGTGATGGTCTTCCGCAACGGGACTTGGAAAATTCAACAATATGTGCTTTCGGCCACGGTCCCTAACGAAATCATGGGCGACTTGATTCGCCTCAAAGCCGCCCAAGACGATTCCTTGTTGCAAAGCATTACCCGTAAATGATTCCTGTTCAACACCTTACACACCCTACACCTCATGTCCACTGCCCTAATTACCGGAGCCTCTGATGGAATCGGCCTCGAATTGGCCCGCATCCATGCCGCTGCCGGCGACCACCTGATCCTCGTTGCCCGCAGGCTGGACCGTCTCGAAACCCTGCGTGATGAACTCCTTGGCAAGCACCATCACAAATTAGATATTCATTGTTATGGATTAGACCTCAGCTTGCCTGAATCCATCGAAACCCTGTACCAGAGCACTAGCGCGGCAGGGTTGAAGGTAGATTACCTGATTAACAACGCCGGCTTTGGGACACACGGTCCTTTCGAATCCATACGCTGGGAAAAAGAAGCCTCCATGATCGATCTGAACGTGCGTGCCGTGGTTCACCTGACCAAGTTGTACATGAAGGACATGATCCAACGCGGTAGCGGTCGCATCATGAACGTGGCATCGACGGCCGCGTTTCAACCCGGCCCCGGCATGGCGGTTTACTTCGCCACAAAGGCCTTTGTCCTCCACTTCTCGGAAGCCCTTCATTTCGAATTGCGGCGGCATGGAATTACGGTAACCTCCTTGTGTCCAGGGCCTACCCAGAGCGGTTTTGCTCAAGCCATGAAGGAGCCCGGGCAGCCTGACCCCGCCATGCTCAAAAGCGCACACATCCCCGGTTCCGCCGAAGTCGCTCGATTTGGGTACGATGCCATGATGCGCGGAAGAGCCGTAGCCGTTCATGGCTTCATGAACCGTTTTCTTGCGGCAACGACAGGGCTATTCCCACGATCCTTGGTGGTGCGCATTGCCGCATCCATTACCGGTGGCCTTCCCAAGGAGCACAAAAAATAACAACGCAGCGCGTCAAGATGGCCAACGAGCTCGCGCCCTCCTGCTACGGACTGATCATGCTCCGACCCAAACATTTTGGGTGGAATCCAGATACGGCGTCCAGCAATGCCTTTCAAGGGGCCATGCCCTCGCCGTCCGAAGCCCGGAAAATTGCCTTGGAAGGCCTCCGTGAATTTGACCGAATGGCCGTTGCCCTCTACGACGCCGGCATCCCGTTGACCATCTTGGAAGACCGCGATGAACCGGCCTGTCCGGATGCGGTTTTTCTGAACAATTGGTTTTGCACCCTGCCTGCCAGCACCGCCGAGGTGCCTGAGGCAGGGGATGAACAAGAGCCTGCTTTGGGGCCTGGCGGAGGCGCGGGCCTTGTGCATTTTCCCATGGAATCTCCTGCAAGGCGACTGGAAATACGCCCCAACCTTGCCCATGAACTGATT
>VHBD01000186.1 GCA_016872125.1 Sphingomonadales bacterium | reverse complement strand
TAAAGCCGTGATGGGAATTTTGGGCAAAATCCAAAAACCCATGAAAAATTTCATCACCCTCTTGCTGCTGTTGACGGTGGGGACTTTGTTTCCCTCGCTCATGCAGGCCCAAAGCGTGATCCAGGTAACGGCCGATATTACGACCAATACGACCTGGACCCGCAACAACATCTACGTCTTGAACGGCTACCGTTATATTAAGGACGGAGCGACGTTGACTATCGAGCCGGGCACGATTATCAAAGGCGATAAGGCTTCCAAGGCCACTTTGATTGTATCCAAGACCGGTAAGATTTTCGCCAACGGAACAGCGACCGAGCCGATTGTTTTTACCTCGAATCAGCCTGCCGGCCAGCGCACCTACGGTGACTGGGGTGGTATCGTAATGTTGGGCAATGCAACGATTAACGTTGCGGGTGGTAGCGGATTAATTGAGGGTGGATTGCTGGGAGCGGATGCGACGTATGGTGGCACGAACGATGACGATTCATCGGGGGTTCTGCGCTATGTGCGTATTGAGTTCCCCGGTATTGCCTACCAGCCGAACAACGAGATCAACGGGTTGACCATGGGCGGTTTAGGCCGCAAGACGGTGATTGAGAATGTACAGGTGAGCTATTCGGGCGATGACTGCTTTGAGTGGTTTGGTGGCACGGTGAACGGCCGCAACCTGATTGCGATTCGTGGATGGGATGATGATTTTGATGTGGACTTTGGATTCCGCGGCAAGGTTCAGTTTGGCTTGGTGATTCGCGATGGAGCGATTGCGGACCAATCGCAGTCGAATGGCTTTGAGTCGGACAACGACGGAACAGGATCATCGAACACGCCGTTGACCTCGCCGACCTTTTCGAACGTGACCTTCATTGGACCACGCGAGAATGCGGTTACCCCGAATGCTTTGTATCGTCGTGGTATGCACCTGCGTCGTAACAGCCGCACTTCGATTTACAATTCCGTGATCATGGGTTACCCAACGGGATTGCATATTGACGGCTCGGCCTCACAGGGTGCTGCGACGAACAACGACTTGCAATTGGAGAACATGGTCTTTGCGAACATGGGTGTCAATTTCGAGCAGACCAGTGGTGCGAATACATGGACAGGCATGACGTCCTACTTCATGGATGCAACGCGCGCGAATGAAATCTATGCTTTGAGTTCCGCGTTGGGCTTGCAGTCGGGTTACAACAGCTTGACCAACCCCACCTTGTTGCCAGCCTCGGGGTCGATTCTTTTGAGCGGAGCCTCGTTCAGCAACAGCCGTTTGAGCACGGATCCTTTCTGGACCCCAACGACCTTCCGTGGTGCCTTCGGTACCCAAGACTGGACTGCCGGTTGGGCCAATTTTAATCCGAATGCAACCAATTATTCTGTCCCCACGGATGTACAAATAACGGCCGATCTCCAAAACGAAGGTCTGTTTGTCTATCCAAACCCATCCACCGGTATATTCAACTTGCACCACGCGAACACCATGGATCAAATCCGTGTGAGTGATGCGATGGGCAAAGTGGTATCGCTTGACTATCCAGCGTCCAACCGTTGGGTGATGGATCTTTCCAACCTTCCTTTGGGAATCTACTCCGTGGAGGTTCGCAGCGGCGACCGCACCGAGACCCAAAAGGTGGTGATTCGCTAATAACGAAAGAAGGCCTTTACCAAAGCTTGAACGCCTCTCTGCAAGGGGGGGGCGTTTTTTTTGGCCTGGCTTAGTTAGGAGTCCTTACAAAACCAACAGCATCTTCCGAACCAAACAGGGCTATTTTGCTGTGTTTGAAACCTATTAAAAAAAATCCCGGCGCGTGACGGACACGGCCGGGATGAAGGGAAATCGAGGGGGGCGAGGGCCCAAAGGCCGACCCCGCAGGATTACATTGTAGGAGCGGTGCTGCTAGCGGAGGTTGCAGCCTTCTTGGAGCAGCAGCCTTTGCCTTCCGCTTTGGCTGAAGCACAGCCGCTTTTGGCATCGCCGGAAGCCGAGGCGGTGGTGGCTTTGGCACCTCCACATTTGGCTTGCTCCGTGGAGCAGGATTTCTTTTTCTTTCCGAAGAGGCCACCGGCTTCAACAGGATTGGTCAGGGCTAGCAAGGCTGCGGCGCTGAGCAAAAGGGCTACTTTTTTCATGGTAATTAGGGTTTATGGTTAAAATTGGATTGTAATTCTGCGCTAATTTAACGCAAAATTAGGAACAAATTGTGGATAACCAAGAAAAGCACCCCAAGCCCGCCTTGCTTTTTTTGGTTTTCAACCGACCCGATACCACCGAGAGGGTGTTGAAGGCGATCAGAGCCTACCGCCCGGAGCGCTTCTATGTAGCTTGTGATGGCCCCCGAACAGGGAGGACCGGCGAGGAAGAGGCGGTTCTCAAGGTTCGGCAATGCATTGCCGACGCTGTGGATTGGCCTTGCAGCCTGCAAACCCTTTACAGGGATACCAATTTGGGCTGTAAAAAGGCGGTCAGTTCGGCCTTGGACTGGTTCTTCGAACAAGAGGAGTATGGTATCGTGCTCGAGGATGACTGCTTGCCTCATCCGGATTTTTGGCGTTATTGTTCAGAACTCTTGCACCGCTATGCGGACGATGAACGTGTTTTTATGATCAGTGGCAATAATTTTCAGGAGGGGAAACCTGTCAATGATGATAGCTATTACTACTCTGCTTTGACCCATATCTGGGGTTGGGCATCCTGGAGGAGATCTTGGCTCAAAGTTGACTTGGAAATACAGGGGTTCGATGATTGGGTTCAAGGCGGTGGTTTAAGGAAATTGTTCGGCAATGCCCGGTGGACCAAGGCCTGGCAGAAGACCTTTGATCGCTACCGGGATGGCCGTTACAATACCTGGGATTATCCCTTTCTCTTTGCCGCTTGGAAGCACAACCAATTTGCCCTTCTTCCTTGCGTAAACCTAGTCAGCAATATTGG
>VHBD01000185.1 GCA_016872125.1 Sphingomonadales bacterium | reverse complement strand
TAGTACTCGGTGCATAACAAATGAAGCAAATTTTCACCAACCAATCCGGTTCCCCCGGTAACTACCCATAGAGGCCGTTTGTTTTCGTGGGGTTGAGCACGTTTAATTTCGTGGGGACGCGCAGAGTTGGTCATGGAGGTTATCAAGGAGAGTCAAATGAAAATACAGGCTTCAAAAATCTCAACCACAAAGAATTCCGGATCGATGGTTGGTGGAAGAGCCGGTGCTGCAACCCAGCACGTTTGGAAGATCGAGTTGGTGGAGCAGTCCAAGTAATCCAAAAACCAAAGCCTCTTTGAAATCTCTGACTTTGGGTTCAGCTTGGACCAAGTGCCAATCTAAATTTTGTTGGAGAGCATGCATAAGGACAGGGTGCGCTGCCCCTCCTCCACTAACCAAGATCTTACCCGCCTGTGTCTTCGCCACGGGAGTCATTGAACGCTCGAGGACCTCGGCAAGGTGCAGGCACCAATTGTAACACAAATCTTGGGGCGAGAAACGATCCGCCAAGGCTGTATCCCAAAACTGAGCCTGAAAGGCTGCTGTATCCAGGCTTCTTGCGCCTTGTTGCCGGTACCAGATCGCTGATGACCAACGCCCAAGCAATTCCTCTTGACGTTGCCCTTGAGCAGCCAAATGACCGTCGGTATCCATGCGTAATCCTGCCAAAGATGCAAAAAAATTCAAGGCCGTATTGCAAAAGGACAAATCGCAGGCATGCCTTAGCGGCGCCTCGTCCACGGTCGGCTTTGGGCCCCAAGAGATGTTGGCTATGCCGCCAAGGTTAAGGCAGGCGTCGTAATCTCCAAAGAGCAAGGCGTCCCCCATGGGGACCAAAGGGGCCCCTTGCCCACCCAGGGCGATATCACCGTTGCGGAAATCATGAACAACAGGCAATCCGGTGATGGCGTGGAGTTGTGCTGCCGATCCGATTTGGAGAGAATAACCGGAACCGGGGCGATGACAAACCGTATGCCCATGGCTTGCAAGAAGAAGCGGACGTCCGGTACGGTGAGGATTCCCTGCATGACCCTTGTTCAGAAAATCCAATACCCACTTTCCCCAAATCAACCCAAGTTCCGCATCCAATGCCATCAAATCGTCGGGGAGCAAGGACGGGGAAAGGCGTAAGCGTTCCTGAAAATCAGGAGAGTAAGGGAAGGTAACCGCCTCCACGATTTCGTACGGCCAAGGCAGTTGCCTACCGTGGGCAATGCGAGCGAGACAGCAGTCCAGGCCGTCCAATGAGGTACCCGACATGAGGCCAAGCACCAAGGATTCTCCTTCAGGAGCTTGGGCCAAACATTTCGACCAAGGTGCATCAAGCGGCCATTTTCCCATTATTTGGTAACATAAGATGTTGACGGCATAAAGGGCTCAATCATGGTTTTGAGTTGGTCTTGACCTTCATGCTTCCGTGCCGAAACAAAAACGGATAGGGGGAATTGAGCCGTTCGGGATTTCTGCCAGGAATGCAGGGCTGCAGGGTCGAGTTCAAGGACATCCATTTTGTTATAAATCCGAATAACCGGCGTATTCAAGATGCCTAATTCCACCAAAGTTTGTTCGACTACGGCAATTTGGGCATCCAATCCCGGGTGGGATGCATCGATGACATGAAGGAGTAAATGCGCCTCTCTGGCTTCGTCCAAGGTGCTTTTGAAGGATTCCACCAGATGATGGGGTAATTTGCGAATGAAACCAACCGTATCGGAGAGGAGCAATGGTCGATCGTTCAAAACCCATTTGCGTACCGTAGTATCCAGGGTGGCGAACAGTTTGTTTTCGGCGAAGACCTCGCTGCGGGTCAGCCAATTCATCAAAGTGGATTTGCCTACGTTGGTATAGCCGACCAGAGCAACACGGAATTGGTCTTGGCGATTCTTGCGTTGAGTCTGGTTCTGGCGATCGATTTCTTTGAGCTTCCCTTGAAGCAAGGATATGCGGTAGCGAATGATGCGGCGATCGGTTTCGATTTCCTTCTCTCCGGGGCCCTTCATGCCGATGCCTCCTTTCTGTTTGGATAGGTGGGTCCACATCCGCGTGAGCCTAGGCAAAAGGTATTCGTGTTGGGCGAGCTCCACCTGCAAACGGCTTTGGGCGGTACGGGCTCTGGAGGCAAAAATATCCAGAATCAAGGTGCTACGATCCAAGACCTTGACGGTGGCCTCCAGGGGATTGGGGTTAAATATCTTTTCGATGTTACGGATTTGGGCCGCCGAGAGTTCATCGTCGAAGATGACCAAATCAATGGAATGCTCCGCGAGGTGATCGTTGATTTCCTGAAGTTTACCGCTGCCAACATACGTGCGTGGATCAGGATGAGGAAGCCTTTGGGTAAAATGCTTGACAACCTTGGCGCCAGCAGTGTCGGTCAAGAAGTCGAGTTCAGCCAAATATTCCAAAGTCATCGATTCCGGTTGAGCAGGGGTGATGACCCCCACCAAAACCGCCAGTTCCGATCGGCTGCCTGCAGCGGTTTTGGTCATGTTGGAGGGGTTGATTCGGCCGACGGGGGTTGGACACCTCGCAGGGTTGCGGTCCAATCCGAGATATAATCCATGGGGATGACGCGAAGACCTTTGGTTTGGCGACCTGGCGAACGGTTACCGGGCTCCATTCCAGGCTCCAAGCCTTGGTGGGATGAAACCACGACTTTATCGAATCCCAGTTTGCGGGCTTCGGCCAAACGAGCGTCCAGTCCAGCGACCGGTCGCAATTCTCCACCTAGGCCAATTTCGGCCATAAAGCAAACCCGGTTGGACAGGGGGAGGTCCAGGTAGGAGGAAACCATGGCTGCGCACACGGCAAAATCCAAGGCAGGGTCGGAGGTCTCGAGGCCCCCGGCCAAATTCAGAAACACATCTTGCTGGGCGAGCGGTAGCCGACAGCGTTTCTGAAGGACCGCAAGGAGCATTTGCAAACGCCGTTGCTCGAAGCCTGTGGTATTGCGCTGGGCTCCC
>VHBD01000184.1 GCA_016872125.1 Sphingomonadales bacterium | reverse complement strand
GTGTGATCAAGACCTTTAGCCAACGCTTTGAACTTGAGGGGAAAGCCTTCGAAGCACCCTCCTTGCAATTATTTAATTTTTCGGGGCCTTACGGCGCTTGTCCCCGTTGCGAAGGCTTCGGTTCCATTCTGGGGATAGACCCTGATTTGGTGATTCCTGACAAGCGGAGGAGCGTGTACGACGGCGCCATTGCCCCGTGGAAAGGGGAGAAAATGGGAGAATGGAACGAGGCCCTTATCCACGCGGCGGCCAAATTTCGCTTTCCGATTCATAAGCCTTACCAAGATTTGAGCGATGAATTCAAAGCGTTGTTATGGAAAGGTAATAAGCACTTTGAAGGGCTGGACGCCTTCTTTCGAATGCTGCAAGAGAACACCTACAAAATTCAATACCGGGTCATGTTATCACGTTATCGCGGCAAGACGACTTGCCCCGATTGTCAAGGCACCCGACTTCGTCAGGACGCCTCATGGGTTCACCTCCTGGGCGAAGACGGCACGCGGTGGAACCTGCACCAGTGGATGACTCGGCCTGCGGGGGACCTTTGGGCTTTGTTGAAGAACTTTAAGGTCCGGGCCCCGGACGCGGAAGCGGCTCGCCGACCCCTGGAAGAAATTGTACGTCGCCTTGGGTATCTCTGCGATTTGGGGCTCGAGTACCTGACCATGCACCGTTTGAGCAATTCCTTGTCGGGCGGGGAGGCTCAGCGAATCAAATTGGCTACTACCCTGGGGAGCAGCTTGGTTGGCTCCTTGTATATCCTGGACGAGCCCAGCATTGGGCTGCATCAACGGGACAGTCTCCGCTTGGTTCAGTTATTGTACAAATTGAGGGATTTGGGTAATACGGTGGTGGTGGTGGAACACGAGCCTGATCTCATCATGGCGGCGGATCACGTGGTGGACATTGGACCGGGCGCGGGTCATTTGGGCGGGAATCTGGTCTTCGAAGGGGCCGTCTCCGCTTTGCTCCGGGATCGTCAAAGCATGACGGCGGCTTACCTCAACGGGAGGAAGGGGATGCCCGATGCGCCGCAAGGCAAGCCGTCACGGAAGAAGATCCTCCTCGAAGGAGCGAGCCTGCACAACCTGAAGCACGTGAACGTGGCCTTTCCCTTGGGGAGCCTGTGCTGCGTGAGCGGGGTCAGCGGTTCCGGCAAATCGAGCCTGATCAAAGGGGTGTTATGGCCAGCCTTGGCCAATGCCCTGGGGCAACAACCCGCCAAAGCAGGACCGCATGATCGCTTGCACGGGGATTTGCATGCCCTGACTTTTGCGGAAATGGTGGACCAGCATCCCATCGGTAAATCATCCCGCTCGAATCCGGCCACCTATTCCAAAGCCTACGACCCCATTCGGAACCTCTTTGCCCTCCAGGGGCTGAGCAAGCAAAGGGGCTACAAGGCTTCGCATTTTTCGTTCAATGTGGAGGGTGGAGGTCGTTGCGAAACCTGTCACGGGGAGGGGGTGGTGACCGTGTCCATGCAGTTCCTGGCGGACCTCCATCTGCCTTGCGAAGATTGCCAAGGCCTTCGATTTCAGGAAGATCTGTTGGAGGTGCGTTACCGAGAAAAGCATATTGCCGACGTGCTTTCGATGACCATTGCCGAGGCGATTACCTTCTTCGGTGATCAAAAAGAAATTGTTCAGAAATTGTTACCGCTTGCGGAGGTCGGCATGGGCTATGTGCAATTGGGTCAATCCTCGACCACCTTGTCGGGCGGGGAGGCTCAGCGCATCAAACTGGCCTCGTACCTGGGCAGAGGGTCCAAGGACGGAACTGGATTTTTCCTTTTTGACGAACCCACCACCGGCCTGCACCTGCATGATATCGCCCAATTGTTACAGGCCTTCCGGGCCTTGATTGCGGCAGGACATAGCGTGCTAGTAATTGAGCATAATCCCGAAGTCTTGATGGCTTCGGATTGGATTATTGACATGGGCCCTGAGGGGGGAGCGAACGGTGGACAAGTGGTTTGGGAGGGTACACCTACCGCCATGAGGGAATCTGGTAAGGGCCATACAGCGGACGCGCTACGCAGCCGTTCCATAGCTTTGTAAGCATGCCCAGGTTCATCGCTCTTGATTACGGCCGCAAGCGATGCGGAATCGCACATTCTGACGCGGATGGGCGCATTGCTTTGGGGCTGGACACCGTCGAAACGACGGCATTGATGAAATACCTCGATACTTACCCTGCCTGGAACGAGGTTCAAGCCCTAATCCTGGGCTTGCCCCTGCAGACCAACCAAAGTCCTTCCGAAAATGCGGAACGAACCCTGGCCTTTGGGCGTAAACTAGCCGCCAAACGACCGCAGATCCCCATTTACCTGATGGATGAGCGGTTCACCTCCGTCATGGCTCATCAAAGCCTGCTTGAATCCGGCGCATCCCGCAGCATCCGTCGTGACAAAGGCGTTGTGGATCAAATTGCAGCGGTCATCCTCTTGCGGGATTTTCTTGAAATGCATCATCACGATCGAACCGAACGACTTCCTATTCTTGCCCTATGATTCTGCCCATTGTCCTCTACGGGGATCCCGTTTTGCAACGTCGAGCCCAAGAAATTCCTGCCGATTTTCCGGAGCTTGAAGCCTTGATTCAAAACATGTTCGAGACCATGTACGCGGCCAGCGGTATAGGATTGGCCGCCCCTCAAATTGGGCAATCGTGGAGGCTCTTTGTGCTGGATGCAGAATTGGCGGATGAGGAATTGTACAAGGGCCAGAAAAGGGTGTTCATCAACCCGCTCATCCTCGAAGAAAGCGGTGATCCATGGCCCTATGCCGAAGGTTGCCTGAGTATTCCGGAAATTCGAGGCGATGTTAACCGAAGGGCCACCGTACGCTTGCGCTACGAGGACGCCCAAAGGATGGTGCACGAAGAAAGTTTTGACGGCATGCTTGCCCGGATTATTCAACACGAATACGATCACTTGGAAGGCCGGCTTTTCATCGACCTCCTCAGCCCATTACGCCGACGCCTCGTTCAGAAAAAATTGCAACTCATTCGTAAC
>VHBD01000183.1 GCA_016872125.1 Sphingomonadales bacterium | reverse complement strand
CCTATCCGCGCATTCATCGAAAGGGTAATCGGGTCCACAATCATCCCGCTCTCGGAGCGCTTGACCTTGCGGACTTCCTGGGCCTGCCTTTCGATGCTCATGTTCTTGTGGATCATGCCCAATCCCCCGTTCTGGGCAATGGCAATAGCCATTTCCGACTCGGTAACCGTGTCCATCGCCGCAGATACAATGGGAACCTTAAGCTCGATATTCCGGCTCAATCGGCCGGTAATGCGGACATCCCTGGGCAATATTTCGGAGTAGGCAGGCAACAAAAGGACGTCATCGTACGTCAACCCTTCCCCTACAATTCTTTGGCTAAAATCCAGCATGGCAAATGTTCTATTTGCCAAGCAAATTTAGGGCGTTTGACCTGCCCTTGTTTGCCGTAGGCTCACCAAAATATCAGGATAATTGCCTTGCTTCCCCCAGGTGATTGAATGGGACAATTCCTAGACATTGCCCACAAATTGTAGGATCCGTGCAGCTTGTTTTCTTTTCATTCAGCCAGGAGGTGAATTTCCCTGAACATGCTTCCTACTCGCTATGTTCGGGAATTCCTTGGCAAAGGCTTCCCATTGGGCATCCCGCTGTTGTTCAAAACGTTGATGCGCCTCACTGCCCTCAAAGCGAGGACGATGGGCGTCCGCCGTGACCAGGGACTCAATGCGAGGAAGCAAAGCGGCGGCTTCGGCATGCATGCAATGTTCGACCAAGCAATCGTAAACGAAGGCTGTGGAGGCATAATTCGGGTGCACCAGATCGGTATCGTAGTAACGATAATCCCGCAACACATCGATAAGCCACTCGTAGGATGGGATATAATGCAGGTTTGGAAATTGCTCGCACAGCCCATGTGCTAAATCTAATAAGCGGCCTTTGCTTCGGTTGTTTTCGATAAGGCCATCTCTAGAATGTCGCACGGGGCTTACGGTCAGCCATATCTGCAATTCAGGCTTCCACTGCATAATTTGTTGCAACAAGAGGGCCCAAGATTTCAACATTTCTTGCACGGGCATTAACCTTCGCTCAAAAAGATTCGCCGGAAAGCGATGGCAATTGGCCACCGGTTCACCGCTGGATTTAAGAAAATACACGTAGGCTGTCCCGAGCGTAAGCACCAAGGTATGAGCCTTTTGAAGCGCTTGAGCCCCCGCATCGATGGCTTGCACCGCCTGTTCCTTGGCTTGTTCAAGGTGGGGGTGCGAAAGCTTGGAATGCAAGTTCCAATGATGCCAGACCCCCTCCAAAAGTTGCCAGTCTTGGAGGTTCCAGGGGATTTCTTGTCCCTGGGCTCGGCACCAATACGTTCGAAGGTGGTCGTGCAAGGACACAGGATCGAAAATAGTCCCTGTGGGCTGCCAGCTCACCTCAAAAAGATGCCGCTCCAACCTGCTTCCCATACGTTCGGAGAAACAAGAACCCATCAGCAAGAGTGAATCGGAATGGCCGATACGATCCCCGCGGTAGGTCCACTTCAAGGGCAAACGGTCCTCTGGCGCAAAGCCCATCAATGTCCTTTGGACCCGAATTGAACTTTCACATACGCCACCACGGCCAGCATTTCCTGTTCTTTGAGAATGTTCTTGTAAGATGGCATGCTGTTCTTACCGTTCATGAGGAGTTCCATGATTTGATTCTTGTCCAAGCGACTTTCGTGAAGGTTCTTGGCGCCTCCCAAGCCTTTCTTTCCGTCTTCGCCGTGGCACAAGGCACATTGCGCCAAGAAGACGGATCGGCCATGGGCGACCAAGTCGTATTTGGGATTTTCTTTCCCGTACTTATCCAAAGGATCGGTCACCACTTGGGCAAGTTCGGGATTGGTCTGGAGGGCTTGATGAAAATTAGCTTCCGCAAGATCTCTTTTGTTCATCCTGGGTGATCTGGTTTCGGAAACTCCGTAGGAATAGAGGATTAGAAACAAAGAGAGGGTGGCGAGAAATCTGTTGTTACGACGATAGCCCACCACAGCTACAGGGATTGCCAAAAAGACCGCGCCCATTTTGACCCAAAACCAAGAACCCACCCCAATGCTTGCATTGTTATAGGCCAGATAGAGACCGGTGATCAAAAACAGGGTGGAGATAATCATTTCGGGGATACGGGTTTTGGTGGTGAATTTGGTCAATGCATTTGGGCTGGTCCAAATTAAGACGCATTTAATGAGGTAAATCAACAAAAACAAGACCACCGTCAAGGTGTGGGTGTGGAGCATTCCGGTATACATGACTACTAAGGGGGTTTGGATGATGGTTTACACAAATTTCAACAAGTTCTCCTTAACTTGGTGCATGTTTAAACGACGCTTTCCAAAAAATTACAGCGCCCTCGTTTGGGCTTGTTGCTTGATTGCGGTATTCCTCGCCGCCCAGGACGCGTGGGCACAGGCCCACCTTCCTTTTAACGGGGTCAGAGATTTGCGGGCCCCCGCTCATTTGCTCATCAACGGCAAAATCTATTTGGGGGCAGGTAACTCCTTGGACTCAGGAATGTTATTGGAAAGAAACGGCCGTATTGTCAGTGTAGGGAAGCAAATCGCTTGTCCCGCCGATGCGGTGACCGTAGATCTCCAGGGTCAATGGGTCTTTCCGGCATTCATTGAATTGATCGCCGAGGTCCCCACCAACAAAGCCCCCGGGGCCACTAGCAGAAATTGGAGGGAAGATCCACAGATGTTTCCAGGGAGGACCGGGGCCTTCGGAGCCAACGATGCCATCCGTGCAGACCAGGTCGCCGCAAATGAATTCAAACCGGATGCCAAATGGGCGGAAGGTTATCGCAAAGCTGGTTTTGGGGCGGTCAATGCCCACATCGCGGACGGCATAGCGCGGGGTTCCTCGGTGCTGCTCAGCCCCCAGGGTCCTGAGGCTTTAGCACCTACCGAATCCCATGCGCCGGATGGACCTACGGCACTGCAGGCCATGCTGCGCAAAGAGGCAGCGGCTTTTTGGAGCTTCGAGAAGGGTAGCAGCACGCAGGATTACCCTTCTTCGTTGATGGGTTGCATTGCCTTGATGCGTCAAACGCTTTATGACGAGCAATGGTACCGCAGCTTAGGTTCCGCCAAGGGATTTACGGATT
>VHBD01000182.1 GCA_016872125.1 Sphingomonadales bacterium | reverse complement strand
ATGCCCATCACCCTCCACCTGGAGAGCGGTTCATAGATTCCCTCCAAGCCAAAGCCTGATTTGCCGGCATTTTCGACCCAATAGCCCATGGCGGCTTGGAGAGGCAGATGCATGTCCCCCTCTTGACCAGCCAACTGAACCACCGTATCGCGGATTCGCAAATTCCCTGCAATCAGCGTAAAGCGCTCGGCCAAAAGGTTCTGCCTAAGCGGCAAATTGGCCGGCAATCGAAGGCTCAAGCCCCAAGTTCCTGAACCACGCTGGGCCTTGGGACGGGGCTGGAATTGGATTCCCACTTGTTGGTAGGCCCCCAGAACCGACCATTGGTCTTGAACCCGAACATTGAAGGCCTGCACCGAATCGGGAAAGACCCTCCTGAATTCTTTGATCGTCCGGCCAAACATGGCGTTAAGTCCGTATCCAACCCTCCAATGAGGATGAACCTGCCAGCCAATTCCCCAAGAAAGGCGGTTGATTCCCCCACGTCCGGTATAATACTCATCGACCTTGTAGGGATTCTGGCCACCACCCGGTTGGACCAATCCCGATCCCAACACATCATAGTTATGAAGCGACATGGGCGCGAAGGACAAGGCCGTTCCCCAGGACTTCCCCAAAGGAATCGCCATAGCCACGTGGGCCAGGTTAATATTGGACTTGAGGAGGCTTTGTTGATCCGTTTGGAGGTTGGAAAAGCGGGCCTGGGCCCCCATCTCTACCCGAGTTAGGGCTCCGAGAGCCAATGAGGCAGGGTTTTCGGTGTTGATCCATTGGGGATGCGCGATAGCCGCCTGCATCCCGCCGATACTTTGAAGACTTGCTCCGCTCAAAGGCTGGAACTCCCCCATCCCGAATCGGGCATACGGGGAGCCAAAATTGTTAATCTGTGCAACCGCAGGTACGGTAAAGCCTAACCCCAAGCAGCATAGACCCCAGATTCCCCCGGAAATCACCTTAAATCGACGAATAGTCATTCTCCAAGAAATGGCCATGAACCGAAGGTGCAAGCTCCCCGTGTGGGTCCGTCGGCACTTTATTGGTAGAGTCAAAGCGGGGGTAAATTTTGGGTTAAAGACCAGAGCCCATACAGGGCCAAATCAGGCTCGGCAAAGATGGGCCCTTCCCCGTGAATTTGAGTCCAGTCAAAAGAAGTGGCGTCACCACCGCAGGTAATCAATATTCCTTGAGGGCATTCCTGTGCCCAGGCATCCACAAGGGCTTTGATTTCGGCTTGCATCCCCCCGTGGGCTCCGGAGCGAATGGCCGCTTCGGTACTCTGTCCCCAAGGATCTGGCGGAGGCAACGGATGGTGAGCCAAACTTGGTAGAGACGCCGTATAATCATGCAAGGCCCGAAAACGCATGGCCAAACCTGGCGCAATGAGGCCTCCAAGGTGTCGATGCCGGCGTTGATCGTAGGCTTGCGACTCGTCAAGGAGGTCCAATCGATCAGCTGTTAGGCAAGTGCCCAAGGCGAGAATCAGCATATTCCCGCGATGCTTCGCGACGGCTCCTGCAATTTGCAACTTTCGGTCCAGACCCAAATCCTCCGGTCTGGCATAGGACCCCTCGAAGGGCCAATCCTTCCAATCTCCCATCCACAACCAATGGCCTACCCCATGCGGGGCCAAAATTCTGTCCCAATGGGCCCTGGCTAATGAAACCGAGGCCACAACAACCCGGTTAGGCCTTCCCATGGCGAGCAATTCCGGCAATGCCTGTCCCGCCCTGGTCAAGGGTTCTCTCCAAACCTGGAGCAAGGTCCCGTGTTCATCCCATACCCCCCACTTGACCAAGGTATTCCCGGCATCCACCGTCCACAACAATCCAGAATTCATGTTCAACCAACGCGGTTTTCTATCGTCTTAGTGTTTGTGCGACCATGATACAGGGTTTGGGTCGAACGCTTTCACAAATTTAAGGTGTAGGTCATTCGGTGATGAGGATGGTACAAGGTTTGGGCAAGATCACCGGACTCCGAACGAACCCGTAGGCCACCATCGTGGCTCAAGCCCAAGGGCACCCAATACTCCGTGCGTTCTTCGCAGAGGAAGGGCACGTTCTGTCCCAGGCCGTAGAGCCGGCGATCCACCTCTTCGATGATTTGGGGGATATTCCAGTTCTCCTTTTGAGGACCGTAAGCATCCCGCAGCCATTCGAGCTCCGTAAGCAAGGCTTCGAAGAGTTTTTCTTGGAGCGCAACCGCCGTTGCCCCCATGGCTTGTGGCGACCCATGACCTTCTGCCATTAGGGAGGTGGCGAAGGGCAAACGGGCGTCCACGGCATCTTGATCCACGTTGATTCCGATGCCTACCCATGAATCGCTGATGAGAGAACCCCTCAACTGATTCTCCACTAGCATTCCTCCTGCTTTGCGGCCTTGACTGCTGACCCAATCGTTGGGCCATTTAATCTGCCACCCCCCCCAAGGAGCCACCGTATCGAGGGCTTTGCACACCGCCAACGCCAAGTTCATGTTCCAGGCCAATGCCCAGTCCACGGGAAGACAAGGCTGGAAATAAACCGAGATCCACAGGCCCTTACCCCTTAGGCTAGTCCAAGCATTACCCATTCTTCCCCTTCCATGGGTTTGCTCTTTGGCCAAAATCACGGTGCCTGGCTCGGCCAATCCCTGAGAGACCCACTCCTTGAGCAAGTCATGGGTACTTGCCAACGTTTCGAATCGATGGCAATGAAATCCATGGAAAGGAACTGCGTTATCGTACAACCTGAAATCGCTCGTCATCTGCCTACTTTTGCACAAAGATCCCTGACCTCCTCGTTTTTTGTCTCCCAAGCCTTCCAAATCCTGCATGGACCAACCCACCTGCTTTACCGATCACCCCTTGGTGCAAGCCGTTATCGAAGGCCTCGAAGACAAAAAGGGTCAAAACATTTGCATAATGGACATGAGGCATTTGCCTGAGCGTATGGCGGACTTCTTTGTGATCGCTCAAGCGGAATCCTCCACCCAATTAAGGGCCTTGGCCGAATCCGTCCACGAGAAGGTGCGAGAACAGGTCGGGGTTAAACCATGGGGCTCGGAAGGACAGACCCATGGTCGTTGGATTTTGGTGGATTATGCCGAACTCGTTCTTCATGTG
>VHBD01000181.1 GCA_016872125.1 Sphingomonadales bacterium | reverse complement strand
GGTCCGGTTCGCCGCGTACCACCAACGCATCGTCTCTTTTGAGTTTGTCCTTGACAACCATGGGAACTTTGGGGAGCATGCGTCTGGATACGGCAGTAGGGGCTCATTGGGTGCAGAGTTCCGGGATTCCTTTGCCGACGATGCAGTCCTTGCAGGCCCAAGGAAATCAGGGGCTGATTATTCGTCCATGCGGACAAGGCCCTACGCTCTCGGGTCGTGTTTCGTACGACCGCACCCCGCCTCTGTATTTGCAAGGGGCCGTTTGCAGGCTGAGAAGGTTAGGGACCGCTCAGGTGGTTGCGGTGGATACCACGGACTCGATGGGGAATTATCAATTTGCAGTTCCGCAGGGTGGCGGTGGAGATTTTGTGCTTGAAGTCAGCCCCCTCAGTCCTTGGGGCGGGGTCAATGCATCGGACGCTTTGCAGGTGGCCCGCTATTTCGGGGGCGGAATTGCTTGGACTCCCCTGCGCATCAGGTCCGGGGATGTCAACAACAATTTTGTCACCAACGGCACGGATGCCCTGTTGATCAGCAGGCGTTTGACCGGCCTGATCAGCAACTTTGCGGCGGTAGACTGGGTAATCGAACCCGCCCAAATTACCTGGAACGGACTTGGGTCCATCCATTTGGACTGGGTGGTCTTGTGTGCGGGGGATGTGAACGGTTCTTATCAGCCCTCCAATTCCACTGCTCGAAATGGATCGTCAGAGAGTCATGCTCAATACCGCAGGACTCCCTGACAAAAAGTGCATCCGGGTAAAGGCCGCAGTAAAGGCTGCAACAAAGGCCGAAAGCCCTTGCCAATAGTTTGATTATTTCAAATGGGATTTGAGGGTCTCTTCAAGCGCTGGTCCCCTTAGGTTTTTGGCGATAATCACGCCATTTCCATCAATAAGGTAACTCATGGGGATGCCGGTGACCCCGTACATTTGGCCAGCGGCATTGCCCCAACCTTTAAGGTCAGAAACATGCTCTTTCCATACCAGTTTATCTTCGGTGATGGCCTGTAGCCAGCGGTCTTTCTGTTGATCAAGGGATACGGAGAACACAGTAAATCCTTTGCCGGATTTGAATTTAGAATCTTTGAAGGCTTCGTAGGCCTTGACGACATTGGGGTTTTCGTAACGGCATGGGCGGCACCAAGAAGCCCAGAAGTCAATGAGGACCATTTTGCCTTTGAGGTCACTGAGTTTAAGATCTTTGCCATCCACCCCGGTTTGAACAATTTCGGGGGCTTTTTCGCCAACTTTGAGGCCGCCTGGTTGGGCATTGGCGATTTGAGGAAGCCAAAAGAATGCTACTCCACAAAGCAAAGAGAGCACGGTTGGGAAAAAGGGGCAGCGGTAAGGCAAGGAAAGGGTCATAGGGAAGGTTAGGAATAATTTGTTTACGAAAATTTTTTTATGAGAACGCTAATTTAGTTCAAAATTACATTCTGAGCACAGGCCGTAACTTTGGGGAGCATGTTGGTTTCATTTTTCAAAACACCCGGGCACAAAAAATTCTCCTACAAGCCTTTGTACGCCAAAGAAGAACGCAAAACTGCGGCTAAGGTGGGCGATACAGGTCCTTTAGAAACCAAAAAGATACGGTTTAAGCGAAATACCATGGTCCAAGCAGGGTCTGTTCGTCATCTGGGGGGCTTGCGCTTTGTGGGTCTTTTTGCCGCAATTTTAGGACTAAGCGGGGTGATGGTCGGGGATGCCGATTGGCGACAAATTTCATTTGCCTTGATTTTTTTCGCCGGATGGGTTGGATGGCGCCTGTTTCGCTCCAGCAAGGGGACCAAAAATCCCCACGATTCAAACCCGGGCAACCATGTCGGAAACTGAGCTATTGAACGAAATTCACCTGTTGCCTGATCGGGTGATCAACCAAATCGCCGCAGGGGAGGTGGTACAGCGACCGTCTTCGGTGCTTAAGGAGTTGCTTGAAAACTCCGTGGATGCGGGGGCTAGCAGCATCAAAGTATCCATACGAGACGCAGGCCGTACCCTGATCGAGGTCATGGACAACGGGAAAGGCATTCGCGCCGCGCAGGCAACCAAGGCGCTCTTGCGGCATGCCACCTCCAAAATCACGGATTGGGAAGATTTGAGTCGTTTGGTCACCTACGGATTTCGAGGAGAAGCCCTGGCTTCGATCGCGGCAGTCTCCCAAATGGAGTTGGCCAGCCGTCATATCGGCGAGGCGAACGGCTTTGTTCTCTTGTGCGATGGCGGCTTAGTCCGTGAACAAAGAGAAATTGCCCATACCGTCGGCACTCGGATTTCGGTACGCTCCTTATTTTACAACGTTCCGGCTCGCCGTAATTTTCTCAAAAAAGACGAAACCGAATTTCGGAATCTGGAAGATGAGTTTATTCGATTGGCTTTGGCCAAGCCGTTACTTCACCTTGAGTTACAACACCAAGACAAGGTCTTGCATGTTCTCAAACCTGCCAACCTAAAGCAACGCATTCATCAGTTGTTGGGAAGAGCCTTTGTCGATGCCTTAGTTCCCGTCGAAGAGCAGACGCAGCTTGTTGGTATACAAGGATTTGTTGCCAAACCATCGGCATGCCGCAAAACCAGGTATGCCCAATACCTCTTTGTGAACGGAAGGTATTTCAGGGATTCCTACTTGCAACATGCTCTGAGTTCTGCTATGGAGGGTATTTTACCTCCACAGCATTATCCAGCCTATATTCTGAGTTTGGAAGTTGATTCCTCCAAAATGGATGTGAACGTTCATCCTTCCAAAATTGAAGTCAAATTTGAAGAGGATAAAGGGATTTACGCGATCCTCAAGGCCGCGGTTCGGCGTTCGTTGGGTCAATTTCAATTGATGCCTTCCCTCGATTTTGAGAAGGAGCCTTTACCGGACGCATGGGGTATAGCCTCCGGTGCGCCTTCCCAAATTCAGCCTCCAAAGGTTCAATGGAATCCGCGTTACAATCCATTCGAGGCCGATTCAGACAGGCCCCGAGCCAGCGCAGACCCGGCGACCTATTGGAATGCTCAAACCGTTTGGAGGGCATCTGCGGACCCCGATGCTTGGCAGGCAAGTGACAAGTTCTTGACCGAGGACCAAACTTGGGAGGATGATGGCCGCATCCTTGG
>VHBD01000180.1 GCA_016872125.1 Sphingomonadales bacterium | reverse complement strand
CCATATCCCAAGTTTTGTGTCAAAAAAGAAAGGCTGAGGACCATTGGGACCATTAACGCAGCAAAGGGTAAGCCGCTGCCCGTTCAGGTTCAAACCAAGGCCACCCCCCGACCAAAGGCGGTCCGTTCGGCTGGTTTGGGCAGCCCCCAAATTATTCGTTTCGTAGAAAAGAGGGGGCAATCCCCCGTCTCTCAAGGATTTGAATTCCGAGATTCTATCTCCCTGCACCACGCGAAGGGGTAAGGATCGTGCCGCCCAGATGCGACGCCCTTCGGCATTCTTTTTTCGGTGCAATCCCCCCCATTCCTCAGCAAGGCCAGCCAGCGATGCATTAAGCTTCATTGATTCGAGACTCAGTCTCGGGCTCTGACCTTCTACCGCAGGAGATTCCTTACCAGGCATTGGCAGGGAATCTTGAGCAAATACCGAAAAGGAAGTCCCCATCAAAAGGAGTACTGTCGGTAAATTTTTCAAGACGCTCAAAGGCATGGGATTCAAGTGGGAAACAAGGTGCTCTAAACAAAGATAGACCCTCAAACTTTAAAAAGTTCCCTTTGCAAGAGGTGTATTCAAAACAAACGGGCCATCAAAAAAGGCCCGGATGAGATTGATTTTGAGGAGGGGGTGGGCGCACACGGATTCGAACCGCGGACCCTCTGCTTGTAAGGCAGATGCTCTGAACCAGCTGAGCTATGCGCCCTTAATGGGCTGCAAATATAAGCCAAAATGAAGCGTTATCACCTAACCATTGCCCTTTCTTGGGGTGCTCCGTTATAATTTCAACCCACCATGCGCTCCATCTATTACCAAAACAGCCGTTGGAAATTCGTCTTGCTCCTGATCGCCTTGATCATTGGGGGCCTTTCGTTATACTACACCAACCGAATGGTCCACAGCGTACGCAAACAAGAGCGCAAAAACATGGAGCTCTGGGCCAATGCAACCAAGGCCCTTAGCCTCAGTGGGGAATTTGATGCAAGCCTCGAGGTTCTGGTGGAGATCATTCAGGCCAATGACAATATCCCCGTAATCCTCACCGATGCCAATCGATCCATCCTTTCCTATAACAATATCAACGACAAGAAAGCAGCGAAGCCAGGGTATTTGGAAAATTTGATTTTGGAGATGGAAACCCAGCACCCGCCCATTATTATTCAAGCAGGAATGGATAACACTAATTATATTTTCTATTCAGATTCTCTGCTCTTGTATCAACTTCGCTATTATCCCCTGTTCCAGCTGCTGGTGATTTGTATTTTCTTAGCCATATCCTATGCGGCTTTCAACACCAGTCGGCGCTTCGAACAAGATTATTTGTGGGTGGGCATGGCCAAAGAAACCGCCCATCAATTAGGCACTCCAATATCCTCGCTCATAGCCCTGCATGCCCAAATGGAATCGAACCTTGGAGAGGCCTTGGCTTCGAATGCCTCTACCATTGTGCCTTCCCGGGATGGACTTTGGTTGAACACTTTTGCCAAAGACCTTCAACGACTTGAGAACATCACCGAGCGATTTTCGAAAATTGGCTCGACCCCTGTCATGGAACGTTTATCCATGACCGAAACCTTGGAACACAGCTTGGATTATCTCCAATCCCGAACACCTTCGAACATTACTTTTACCAAAGAAATTGCGGCCGATTTGCCCCCCATACCGCATAACCGTGCACTCATGGAATGGGTGATTGAAAATTTGGTCAAAAATGCAGTAGATGCTATGCCGAACGGGGGGCTATTGCATTGCCATCTGCATCAAATAAGGCAACACCTGGTCCTGGACGTCCGCGATACCGGGATCGGCATCCCCCGCTCTCGGCATCAACTTGTTTTCAAACCGGGGATATCCACCCGACGCCGCGGTTGGGGACTTGGTTTGACCTTGGCTCGTCGTATCGTGGAGCTCAATCACCATGGGAGCATTCGGGTTTGGCATTCTGAAACCAACAAAGGAACCACCTTCCGTATTCGTTTACCCATGGAAGGGCTTCATAAGCGCAAAACCAGGCTCGGTAAATTTTTCAATCTTTATCCATGATGACCATCTTAAGCCATCGTTGTAACATCGTATGCTTCGTGCTTTGGATCACCGCGTCCCTGACCGTCTATAGCTTGCCTGCCTCTTCGATGGAGCCTGGAGTAACGAGCGATATCTTCCCCACGCCGAATAAACCAAGGCTACTCAAGCACCCTCCTTGGAAAAGACCCTTGTGGCAAGTGCACACCGTTTATGGGCTGTACAGTGCCGGCGGGGATTTGGGAAATCGGTTTGGACCATCTTCCATTGTGGGCCTCGAATTGCAACGGCAGTCGCCTCGTCATAGTTGGATTTGGAGCCTGCGTGGAGGTCATCTCTTTGGAGCACAAGTCAAAGAAAGTTCCCTCTTTGGGGCCATCGCTACCGCAAACGGGGATATTATCACCACCAATGGGGTCTTTGAGGATTACCGGTTGCGGCAGTTCGGTTGGTTTGTGGAAGGGAGATTAGGCAAAATTATATTCCCCATGGGCCCGCAAGGTTCCGGAATCCGTCTGGACATGGGGATAGGAATGCTACAACACAAAATTTGGATCGAAACACCGAACAACAATTCTCCACAATTGAGCAGCGAATACAAGCGAGGCTACGACAGACTTTGCGATGGCTTGAGCCTTAGTCAAAATTTGACCTACCATTATTTGTCTTCGAATCGCCTGGTCAATTTCCAGTTTGGAGTCGATTTAATACAGGCGTTTACGCGGGAACGTCGCAGCGTACGTTACGATACCGGATTACCGGCCCACAGTGCGCGTCGCGACCTCCTGGATGGGCTCAAAATTTCTTGGATCTTGCCTATCTACGAGAGAAGTGAGAAAGCTGACCTTTATTTCGATTAATGTTGGGACCCCTTGCATGCTACGAAGGCGCCTATACGGTGGCGATGCGCCTCTATTCCACGCTGATAGGATTGGCCGCAACCTTGGGACACCGGCGAGCGGCCGCCTTGGTTCAGGGACGTCAGCATACCGAACAATACCTTCGACAAGCAGGCAACCCGCAGGGTTATGTTTGGTTTCATGCCTCCTCAGCAGGGGAATTGGAACAGGCTTTGCCTTTGATGCAAGCATGGAGAGAACAGCGCCCCGAAGACCCCATCCTTCT
>VHBD01000179.1 GCA_016872125.1 Sphingomonadales bacterium | reverse complement strand
ACCGTCTAATTTGGTTAGAATGAGACCCGTCACTTGGGTCGCTGCGGTAAATTGCTTGGCCTGCTCCACCGCATTTTGTCCAGTCGAGGCATCCAGAACCAGCCAAACTTCGTGGGGGGCACCCTCCAAACACTTATTCAAAACGGTACGAACTTTGGATAGTTCAGCCATCAAATGTCCTTTGTTATGCAAACGTCCGGCGGTGTCAATGAGGACAATATCCGCGGAAGAGGCCATGGCTGATTTGAGGGTATCAAAGGCCACCGATGCGGGATCCGATCCGCTTTGCTGGTGAACCACCCGAACCCCTGTGCGCTCACCCCACAACAACAATTGCTCCACAGCCGCTGCACGGAAGGTATCCGCTGCACCCAATACGACTTGTTTGCTGGCCTGCTTGAAGCGCCATGCCAATTTGCCTATACTGGTGGTCTTGCCAACCCCATTGACGCCTACTACCAAAATGACATGAGGCTTGGTGAGCTTGTTCTCTTCATCCTTAAAGTCTGCTCCCAATAACTCCAAAATGTGCTCCTTAAGCAAACCCTGCAGGTCCTCCGGCTTCAAATCTCTACGGCGTTCGATTTCTTGATGAAGTCTGCTCATGATTTTGACCGTGGTATTCACCCCCACGTCCGCCGACAAGAGTATTTCCTCCAATTCTTCCAGCAAATCATCGTCTATCCTTGTCCTGCTGCTGAACAATCGCAAAATCTTGGAAAAGAAACCCTCCTTGGTTCTTTCCAAGCCTTTGACCAAGGCCTCTTTCTCCTTACGGCCCTTTAGAAAATCAAAAAATCCCATACCTAACAAAAAAGGCCTTCCGTGTTGGAAAGCCTTTCCTTGAAATTTTCAAAATGTTATTTAGAAAAAAAGTCTTTGACCTTATTGGCCGTTACGAACTCTTCTTTGAAGGTGTATGCGCCTGTTTTGTCGGAACGCTTGGCGCGAATGACCTTAACGACTTTCTCTTGTTCACTGGCTTCCCTTTTGAGGGTTGCCACAACTTTTTTGGCCATGGTTCAGTGCTTTAATTATTTGATTTCTTTGTGGGTGGTCACCTTTTTGAGCACGGGGTTGTACTTCTTAAGCTCCATGCGATCAGGCGTATTCTTCTTGTTCTTGGTGGTGATGTAGCGGGACATGCCGGGCATACCGCTCGTTTTGTGTTCCGTGCATTCGAGAATGACCTGAATGCGATTACCTTTTTTGGCCATGGTTTAGGGTATTAAAAACGCTGAATCAAACTTTGCCTTTGGTCAGAAAATCGTGAACGACTTTGCCCATTCCGTTTTTGGCGATGGTACGAATGGCTGAGGTCGAAACCTTCAGGGTAATCCATTCCCCGCTTTCAGGAATATAGAATTTCTTCAATTGCAAATTGGGACTAAAGCGACGCTTGGTCTTGACATTCGAGTGGGAAACATGGTTTCCTTTGATGGCGCGCTTGCCGGTTAAATCACAAACCTTGGACATGGGTTCTGTATTAGTGGGAGATTATAATCTAGCTTGGAGACAAAAAAGAAATTGTTTCGAGTTTAATCCAAAATCCCACGAAGGCAGGCGCTAAATTTGGTCGATAAAGCGCTTTTACTTTTTGGGAACGCAAATATACTCCAAATAGGCCTCCATTCATCCCCATTTACTCGCCCTTAGCCAATATTTCACCATCTGAACCTTCCCCCATGGCCATCGAGTCTCCCCCAATTTCCGCACTGGACCTGGAGCACCAATACGGAGCCCAAAATTACCATCCCCTTCCGGTAGTTCTCCACAGGGGTTCCGGTTGCCGGGTTTGGGATACGGATGGTAAAGAATACCTGGACTTTTTGTCAGCCTACTCCGCAGTCAATCAAGGCCACGCTCATCCACGTTTAATAAAAGTTTTACATGAACAATCATCGCGTTTAACATTAACATCCAGAGCTTTCCATAACGACAAGTTAGGGAAATATTGCGAATTCATGTGCCAAACTTTCGGGTTTGACCGTCTGCTCCCCATGAATACCGGGGTTGAAGCCGCAGAAACCTCGGTCAAATTGGCCAGGCGTTGGGCCTACGAAGTCAAGGGGGTCGCCCCCGACTGTGCGCTGTTGGTTTTTCCGGAGGGAAATTTCTGGGGAAGATCGATTGGGGCCATCTCGGCAAGCTCAGACCCCGAATCCTACGGCGGATTTGGCCCCTTGGTTCCCGGCTTTGTCAAAGTGCCCTATAACGATCTCGCAGCCCTGGAATCGGCTTTTCAGAATCCGAATGTAGCCGCCTTCATGCTGGAGCCCATCCAAGGGGAGGCCGGCGTCGTTGTCCCGGATCAGGGCTACCTGGCATCCGTCAGAGCGCTTTGCACCAAGTACCGCGTTTTGATGATCGCGGATGAAATTCAAACCGGCCTGGGGAGAACGGGCGCTCTCCTTGCTTGTGATCACGAGCATACCAAGCCCGATATCTTGGTTTTGGCCAAAGCCTTGGGCGGTGGAATGCTGCCCGTTTCGGCCGTTCTCTGCGCTGATGAAATCATGCTCACCGTTAGACCTGGCCAACACGGGTCAACCTTTGGTGGAAATCCCCTTGCCTGTGCGGTAGCGAGCGAAGCCGTCCAAATTATTTTGGACGAGAACCTTCCCCAAAATGCCGCAAGCATGGGATGCCTTCTCCGAGAAGGCTTGCAAGATTTGGTGAATACCTTCCCCATCCTCCAAATCACCCGCGGCAAAGGCCTGCTTCAGGCCTTGGTTTTCGACAAAGACCAACCTGATTTGGCATGGAATTTCTGTGTAAAATTGATGGAGCTTGGATTACTCGCCAAACCAACCCACGGGCATATCGTTCGCCTGGCCCCTCCTTTGGTGATCAACGGCGACGAAATATACATGGCCTTGGAGCGCTTAAATCAAGCACTCCGGACCTTGTAAGGCTTTCGACTTTGGTTGATACGAAGGTCGTCTAGGCGACCCTTGCCTTATCGAACGGATTGAACCACCTTGCGGAAGGATTCCGGGTGATTCATCGCCAAATCCGCAAGGACTTTGCGGTTGAGGTCAATGGAGGAATTGTTCAATTTGCCCATGAGTTGGGAATATGAAATACCCTCTTGACGAGCGGCGGCATTGATACGGGCAATCCACAAATTACGGAAATGCCTCTTCTTGGCCTTTCTGTCGC